>JAUNIZ010000262.1 GCA_030523165.1 Prevotellaceae bacterium | reverse complement strand
GCAAGAGAATCAAAATTAAATAGGTGCGTTATATACATGTAACACACCTATTACTTATTGTTGAGACTATTTACCAGAATTTCAAGAAATCCCACCAATGTATTCTTTTTCTATTGTTTCCAATCCAAATTACCTTGTTCTTCTTTATGAAATAATGAGATTTGCATGGAAAGTTATAGTTCCCTATTGAAGGATATAATGAAACTCTCTTACCATCATATGTCAATTCCCATTCTTCTGGTGCTAAAGGAGTCACTACTTCACGTCCACAACCGCATGCACAGATATGAACAGCTACGTTGCATTCCATTGAAATATATAATTTCTTAGACTCAAGCACAGTTGGGATGTATTTCACAAATACAGGTTGCAAATTAATTTTCTTCATAGTCCATATAGTGAAAAATATTATTGGTAGCCGTATTGTATACACAATTAAGATCGTGAGTTGTATCGTTTACATAGAATCCAATTATTCTTTTCCATTTCATAATCATCATAACTGCTGCAAGACAGTTAAGTTCTGAAACTTGAATATTTGAAGCGTATACATCATCATCTTTGGTTGAATCACCAAATACTTCCTTGATATGTGAGTAGTTGTTTTGATAGCCTGTAGTTACTCTTATCTGGCCAAATAGACTATCCATATCTTTTTCAATCCCCATTCCAGAGTCTATAAAAAGTTTATTATTGTTCTCTAGGTATTCAGCTATCATGCAGCGTACTCCAACCTTGTCAACACAAATGAATACACAGTCCATATCAGCAAGTAGGCTGAGGTTGGATGGAGTAATCTTTGTGCTATGAGGGATGATGTTTTTGTGCATGCGTGAGTATATTTCATGGAGATACTCAACTTTCATCTTTCTTTGTTTAAGATCTTCTTCTGAAGGAGCTCCTGGTGCTCTGAATGCGTTATGAGTTTCAAAAACATCATCGTCGAACAGATGTATTTCGGCTATACAAGTCTTTCCAAGATGATCAAGAAGAAAAGAGCCAGTTCCTCCTAGACCTACGATTGCTATTTTTTTATCCTTCATGACCTCATTAACACCAACAATGTCAGCTCTGCTTGCATTTGTATCTTGGTAGACAAGAGGGCTACTCTCATCTTCTACCAATATTGGAGACTTTGTTTTCAAAAATGCTTCCTTATCTGTGGTACATACAGGATCAGAAATACAATGGTAGTAACCAGTGACCTTTTCATAGAAGTCTATATATTTGCCTCCGTTTGCTTCTGGTTTGCGTGAGCAATAGTAGTCGGTGTATAATCCATTACCAAGATTGACCTTTCGTTGGCAATTAATCAAAGATGGTACTTCTGAGCCGTCAGGAAAACAAGGTTTTTCTCCTTGCCATAAAGCTGTATGGTCAGAAGGAGGTAAAATAGTATTACCTGATGTACTGATAGCCATTGCAAGAACACCTTGTTTTATTTGCTTACTGCTATTATAATAAGGTACGTGATGCACCAAAAGGTAGGCATCACGTACTTCTATATCATAGCCTTCGTTTTGCAGATTTTGCAACTGTTTATTAAGACTTATGAGTAGCTGTGACATAGAATTTCATATTATGTTTTACAATTACTGTACTTCCTTTGGTCATAGGACCTTCAGGATTTTCAATAGGGCCATTAGAATACGATACTGTGTATCCCATCTCTTTACCAGCAGGATCATCCGGATATGCCATTCGTACAACTTGGTCATAAGTGATGGTCTTCTCAGAGTAATCATGTGGACGACCATTCACTATGACCAGCTTGTTTTTAATTGGTTTGATCGAGGTGAATTTTTCCAATCCAGGCATACCAAGGTCAACTTTGGTATTGTTATTTACAAGTTGGTCTTTGACCTTTGAACCATAAAGGTGAAGCTCATATTCCAGAGGAATTCCAGCCATTTTCTTAATTTCCTCACCGTTGAGGAATTGCTGTTCGGTCTCAAACATTTTGTTGTCGACCTTAAATTTGAATTTAAACATTTTAATCATTAGTGTCCGGTTAAATTTCACCAAAGTGAAAGTTGGCGATCATCTTCCAGATTTTGATTAATAATTGGTTTGTCAAAAAGTTCATTCAATGGTGTTCTTTCGAAGAGAACTTGTCCGATGACGTTAGAGAATATGTAAAGATTTTGCTTGATATGATACATCTTCAAAGCAATAATAAGCAACAGGTAATCGCAGATGGCAATCCATATCTGCGTAAAGACTGCATTCTGAGTTGTTCCATAGAAAGACTTGATATGCAGATGCTGCTTGATCCACTTGAAGAACGTCTCGATAGTCCAGCGTTCTCGATACAGTTCTGTAATGGTAATTGCTGGAAGTATGAAGTCATTGGTCAAGAATCGGTACACAACGTTCTGCGCAAAATCTTCATATGTAACCAAACGCAATACATCAGGATACTTTTTAGAGGTAAAGAGACCTGTAAGACTGATTGTTTCATCAGAGATAACACCAGTCTGTCTATCAACATCTCTTGCTTCGAAAACGTCATACTTCATATTATCCTTGGCTCTGGTTACAAAGTAAGCGTGTTGCTGTTGGAAGATCCGGAACAGCCGATCAAAATCGACATATCCCTTGTCCATAAGATAATATGCACCCGTTTCGATATGCAACATATCCATAGCTTGACTATCATGTACATTGCCTGGGGTAAGGAGAACAAAGTTGGGGATATTGTTCTTGACATCAATCAAAGTATGCATTTTGAATGCACCTTTATCATGATGGAACCTAGCCCAAGGACAGAGCTGCAGGCAAAGCTTGATAGTACTGCTGTCAAAGGCATAGACCATATTGTCGATATTCAATCGGTAATAGTCATCCTTATAAAGAACTTTGGCTCTCTCGACAAGTATCATTGCATAGTCCTGATAAATACGCCATTCCTTCTTCTCATTCATATCAGCAAGAGTAGACTTTGGTATAATTTTCAAACCTGCATGATACAATTTGGAGTTGAATGCAGTAAGCTGGGCTTCTATGCTTCGAAGACTTGCGCTGCCAGTAAACTGAGCATAACTCATGACAAGAAATTGATCACGACAAGTGAAACGTCTTGCATGAAAATCCCCTCTATATCTGTCAATACATTTCCTGAGTTCGTAATCAGGGATGAGCGACATCAGTTGCGAGAATACAGTATTTCCTACATTCATATCCTGTGCTATCTTATATATTAGACAGTACAAAGATATGAAATCAAATCGGAAAATTTTAAAATCTCTGTATCTCATTGAATATTAATAAATTAAATAACGGTCCGGAAAATTTAACCGGACACTAGTGCATTTTAATTTATATTAAATTTACAAATATAGCCTATAAAAAGGCGTTTTTAACAGCAACTCGTTTAGCTTTTCAAGGAATTTTGCTATCTTTGCAAAATCATAATATAGATTCTATAGTCAGTTGCGCTTGACTATGTGAAGAATCGGCCGGCGTGGCTTTTAATATTATGGAGCGATATGAGTTGCGGCTTGTATCGCTCTTCCTTTATATGTGCAATCTTATATCATAAAATCCCCCTTCTTTTTTTGTTGATGCAAAGATAAGCAGATTTTTCGATAGCACCAAACGTTTTCGATACTTTTTTTATTCCATTTTGATGGTGACATTTGGAAGTATCAGGCAATATTATATTATCAATATTGATAATTAATAAAAAAAATAAATTTGCATATTTGATTTTATTTTGCTAACTTTGCAGCAGTTAATTAATATATCAATTAATAATTGAGCATTTGTAGCATGGCAGATTCTAAGAAAAAGATTGCAGATATTGCCCCAGTTCATCCTGGATCTATACTTCGTGATATATTGGAGTTACATGGTATGTCACAGAAAGAATTAGCTGTTGCTATTGGTAAACCTTCTCCTATTCTTAATGATATAATTAA
>JAUNIZ010000261.1 GCA_030523165.1 Prevotellaceae bacterium | reverse complement strand
TCATAGGAAAACTATGCTTTGTTACATCAAATGACACTATTCGTTCATAAGAAACTTCTTGAAGTCTTCAAAGTTCTTTGTCATCGGCACTGATTGTTTTGTTCCCTTCATAAATTCGGCAAGCTTTGCAGGAATCTCGATATCACAACCGATTATTCCGTCAACTGTATCCTTGAACTTGGCTGGGTGTGCAGTTTCGAGGAACACGCCTGTCTCGCCATCTTTCAAACCTTCTTTCAATGCCCTGTAACCGCATGCGCCATGAGGGTCAAGAATATAGCCGTTGTCTCTGTAGCACTCTTCCATTGTTGCAGCAATCAGTTCGTCTGAATATGTAGCACCGCTAATCAGTGACGTAATCTGTTCGTGAGAACCTCCATAAAGGTTATATACACGTGCGAAGTTGCTTGGGTCGCCCACATCCATAGCGTTAGCTATTGTCTGACGGCTAGGCTTCGGCTCGTATTTGCCTGTTTGTAGATAGTTGTAGAATATATCGTTAGCATTGTTTGCTGCAATGAATCGTTTGATAGGCAAGCCCATGCGATGACCGAACAAGCCTGCTGTGATGTTTCCGAAGTTTCCGCTTGGAACACAAATCACCATATTGTCTGCCAAACCCTTTTCCTTCATTCTTGCGTAAGCGTTGAAATAGTAGAACGCCTGAGGAAGGAAACGTGCAACGTTGATAGAGTTCGCCGATGTAAGCTTCATCTTATTGTTCAGTTCCTCATCCATGAACGCGTTCTTTACCAAAGCCTGGCAGTCGTCGAACACTCCGTCAACTTCAATGGCAGTGATGTTCTTTCCTAATGTCGTGAACTGGCTTTCCTGAATCTTGCTTACCTTTCCCTTCGGATAGAGCACATATACGTGTATGCCCTCTACACCGAGGAAACCGTTGGCAACGGCAGAGCCTGTATCGCCGCTTGTAGCTACGAGAACGTTCACAAGTTCTTTGCCTTCCTGCCTGATGAAGTAGCCAAGAAGACGAGCCATGAAACGTGCGCCTACATCTTTGAATGCCAATGTAGGGCCATGAAAAAGTTCAAGAGAATATATGCTGTCGTTCACCTTGACTACAGGGCAGTCGAATGCCAGCGTGTCATATACTATCTGTTTGAGCGCTTCCTCTTCAACATCTTCTCCGAAGAACGCCTTTGCCACTTCAAAGGATATTTCCTGAAAAGAAAGATTCTGTATATTGTCGAAAAACTCTTCTGGCAAGCGCTTTATCTGTTCCGGCATGTAAAGCCCTCTGTCGCCTGCCAGACCCTTTACCACAGCTTCATGCAGTGTGGCGAGAGGTGACTGGTTGTTTGTGCTATAATATTTCATATTATTTTAAGTTTTTATGTTTTGTGCCTGTAGACTTGATTGTGCTTATATGCGATAACCAAAGAACAAGACGACAGAAAACTTACTTGATATTCATTAGCGTATCGATAAACTCGTTAAGATGCAACATTCCGTAAGAACCGCTTACGCAACTGGCTTCGTCGTAAAGTTGCACATCGTCGGCTTCAATGCCCGGATACCATATAAGAAAAGGCACAGGCTCTTTTACGTGGGTGCGAATCTCTACAGGAGTAGGGTGGTCGGGCAGCACTGCTATGCACACAGGCTCGTCTTTCCATGTCTTCACCTCATTGTATATAGGCTCTACTATTCGGTGGTCAAGATATTCAATGGTGCGCAGCTTCAAGTCGAGGTCGCCGTCATGACCAGCTTCATCGCTTGCTTCAAGATGAAGGAAAACGAAGTCTTCTTTCTTCAGTGCCTCGATAGCTGCAGCTGCCTTGCCTTCATAGTTTGTATCGGCTAGACCTGTTGCGCCTTCCACTTTTATCACGTTAAGCCCGGCATAATGGCCTATTCCTCTTATCAGGTCAACGGCAGATATTACCGAACCGCTCTTGATTTGAGGATACTTGTCTTCAAGCGTCTGCATGTCTGGGCGATAGCCACCACTCCAAGGCCATATACTGTTGGCTGTGTCGTGACCGTTTTTCTCGCGCTCTATATTGAAAGGGTGATTCTTAAGAAGCTCTTGCGACTTAAGTATAAGGTCGTTTATGAGGTCAGCTGTTTCCTTTCCAGTCATGCGTTCGCCGTCTTTCTTGTTCTCCCAACCTTCTTCAGGCTTTACCAACAGAGGTTGCCACTCTTCATTCGGGTGGTCGTGAGGCGGGGCACATTCGATATGTTTGTTGCCTCCACGAATAACGAGGAGATGACGATACTGAATGCCGGTAATGAACTTTACGTTCTCATTGCCTAGTTTCTCGTCAAGGTATTTTATAAGCATATCGCCCTCTTCAGTCTTTAGGTGACCTCCGTGGTGATTCTTTATTCTTCCGTCGGCAAGGGTAATTATGTTGCAGCGAATAGCCATGTCGTCTGGCTGCATCTCATAGCCTATGCTTGCAGCTTCAAGCGGGCCTCTGCCTTCATAAACCTTGTTGAGGTCATAGCCTAAGATAGCTGTGTTTGCCACTTCACTGCCAGGGTGAAAACCGTCAGGAATAGTGACAAGTCTGCCTGTCTTGCCTCTGCGTGCAAGCATATCCATGTAAGGCTTGTCTGCATATTGAAGGAGTGTCTTGCCGTTCAGTCTTTCGACTTTGTGGTCAGCCATTCCGTCACCTAATATAATAATATGCTTCATAGCTCAATCCCTTTCTCTTTAGATGTTGGCAATACTCATTATGTTTGCAAACACTCCAGCTGCCGTAACACTTGCTCCAGCTCCATAGCCTTGTATAAGCATAGGGTATTCCTTGTAGCGTTCAGTGTTGAGCATAACTATGTTGTTCGAGCCTTCAAGATTGTAGAAAGAGTGACCCTTCTCGACTTCCTGCAGCGAAACGCTTGTGTGTCCCATTTCCATTTTAGCCACAAAACGCCAGCGTTTGCCTTCTGCTTCAAGCTGTTTTCTGCGTCTTTCGAAATCGGCGTCAAGCTGTGGAAGATTCTTCCAGAAGTCTTCCAGTGAGCCGTTGAAGAAAGAATCGGGTATGAAAAGATGCTTTTCAACGTCGTCTGCCTCTGCTTTGTAACCAGCTTCACGTGTAAGAATTACAAGCTTGCGCATAACGTCAGTGCCACTGAGGTCGATACGTGGGTCAGGTTCGCTGTAGCCTTGTTCCTTTGCACGACGAACAGCTTCAGAGAACGGAACGTCTTCTGCAAGTTCGTTGAATATGAAATTGAGCGTTCCGCTAAGCACAGCTTCGATTTTCAATATCTTGTCGCCAGAGTTTCTGAGGTCGTTTATCGTGCCAATGATAGGGAGACCAGCGCCAACGTTTGTCTCGAAACGGAATTTCACGCCTCTTGCAAGTGCTGTTCTCTTTAGCTTCAGATAACTGTCATAGTCAGATGAAGCAGCTATCTTGTTTGCAGCGATGACAGAGATGTTGTGTTCAAGGAATTCCTGATATAGCGTAGACACATCTTTGCTGGCTGTGCAGTCAACGAATACGCTGTTGAATATGTTCATTCCGATAACTTCTCTGCGCAAGCGGTTTATGTCGCTTGGCTCGGAGTTGTCGAGTAGAGTTCTATAGTTTTCAAGGTCTATGCCGTCGCGACTGAATATTGCGTTGTGGCTGCTTGCTATGCCTACTACATTGAGCTTCAGTCTACGATTCTGTTTCAGTTCCTCGTATTGCGCTCTAATCTGCTCTATAAGCTTGCCTCCAACGGTTCCCACACCGCAGATAAACAGATTGAGAACGTTGTATTCAGAGAGGAAGAACGAATCGTGGAGAACGTTGAGCGACTTGCGAAGATACATTCCGTTGATTACGAAAGATATGTTTGTCTCCGAAGCTCCCTGTGCGCATGCTATCACGCTTATACCGCTACGGCCAAGTGTGCCGAACAGCTTTCCTGCTATACCCGGTGTATGCTTCATGTTCTCGCCTAC
>JAUNIZ010000260.1 GCA_030523165.1 Prevotellaceae bacterium | reverse complement strand
GCTTTCATCCTCTTCCATATAAGTACGTAATTTCTTGAAATATGATTCAAATTTCAATTTGTTTTTCTCATTTACAAAGAAATCCTTTATGTTGTCTTGAGAATGGAAAATGCTGTTAAATTCAGGCAAAGAGATTTGTTCTTTGGATAGAGAATACGAAAAATAACTAGTATAGGTGATACTGTTTCTCAACATGCGTTCTTTGTCCCCACGTCGTTCTTCTAGGAACAATACATCTAGCAAGTGGTGAGCCACATAATTTCTCTGTTGAATCAGCTGCTTGTCATTTTCCTTTAAGTCTACTTTTATTTTCGGCTGTTTTTCTTCCTTATCATCTTTCTCTTCATTTCTTAGAGAGGCTATGCGGTTAAAAAGCTTTTCCATTAATTCGTTTTCTTCCTTTCGGATAAAGTTTTTCACTTCCATCCTCAAAGTGTATTCATCTTTACTTGGCTCCAACAACGTATCTTTTCTAGAACGAAGCATTTCATATAAGTCAGGCCTAACATATTTCAACAACTCTATCAATATCAAGTCAGCAACATCAATTTCATTTTTCCAACATTCCACTTTATCTTGATTGGCAGACAAAAGCATTTTTAAGTCAAGCGAAAACATGGAAATAAAGCGCTTTAAATCTCTATAATTAGGAAAAGCGTATTCCAAATAATCAATAGATAAGATTCCACTCTTGGGCAACATTCTTTCTATAAAAGAAGTAACAATTGTTTCTCGCTCATGAGCATCAGAAATTATAAGCCTTATTATGCTATCTATACTTGAAGTGATAGTACTACGATATAATTCTGCATCGTAGGCAGGAAACATCAATTCAACGTTTATGATTTTCTTTAAATATTCATCTGCATCTGTTATACTTTTGTTTTGCTCCAAAGCTTTGACCATATAATCCTTATCGTAAAATAACATAAAGAGAACATAGGGGAAATTACCCGTGTTTCTTATCAATTGGATAATCATTGCCAATTCTGATGCTTGGAGTCGATCCACATCATCTATAAAGACTACGATTTTCTCTTTACATATAGAAAGCTTTGTCTTTATCTCTTCATATACTTCATTGATTGATTTTTCATTTTTCAACAAATCATCAAAAGCTTTAATCTTATAAGCATGTTGAACATCCAGAATGAGGTCCTTGTAGATATTCAGCAGTTTATTTATTCCAAGCCCCATCTTGCGACCAATCACACCAGATATACTATGAAAGAAATCCTTTACGATTTGTACATTCGATGTGCAAGACCATGGAGATATACAAACATAGGAAGTTTTATGCTGCTCCAATAGGTTTTGCATTTGAATCATAAAAGAAGTCTTCCCCATACCATACTTTGCATTCAACCCTATTGTATAAGCACTTTGTTTGTTATCCAACATGATGATTTCATTGACTAAAATTTTGGCAAAATGCGATCGTCCGAAAGAATCTTCTACTGTGGCACAATCTTCAAGAAACGCGCCTTGTATATGTCTGTCATCTTTAGCTTTAATCTTATTCCGCGCCCAATAGACCAAGTCAACTACAGGTACTATCAATATTGCCAAACAATAGTCCAGATACTGACAGAATGAGAAATGATAGAATGTCAGATGTTGATGACACTTTGAATAGATGCAAGAACCTATAATAAGTAGTGACAAAATCACTTCAGTTCGTGAATAACTGATTCGTTCCCGATTGATTTTTATGATAAAGAACAGCTCTGCAACCATGATAATACCGATGGTGATATCTGATTGCCAACAAGCATCTGGCAAATAGCTCACAACATGATCTATCAATGTGTGTTGTAACAGATTCTCTATCTGATGGTACCACACTATATACAGAGCAAGAGCCAATCCTAACATCCACTCATAAATGGATGAATTTTGGATTATCTCCAAAATCTTGTTCAACCGATTTTTTAAGTTATTCATTCTTACCAACAATATTAACTCCGTACACATTACCTATCTCTTCCAATAAGTCATGCTTCAGTTTACTCAAAGGGCGCTTGTCTTGATTGTCAGGTAACATTTCTGTTCCAAACAACATTCTGTATATTTCTTCTTTTGTCGTTGGCGCAAAGTCCAGTAACACATTCTTAAAAAGACGATCCAAGTACGTTCCATTATTTTTCAATGCCAAATTCAACAATTCTGAAACCTCTAAATTATCATGGCAGTGATACAGTTCTCTTAGATGAAAGTCGTCAAGCATTTGTTTCTCTTTTACATCCGTAACATCAATGAAATCCACAGTCCATCTTTTTCCATTAGGCAAGTAACCAAATTTAAACGTAGGGTTTGGCTTGTCATTCAAATAAGGGTGAATATGCGTCCCAAAATTAAACAAAGCATCTCCTTTTGCCGAACTGTTGCAAATGGTGCAACTCGGAATAAGATTATAAAAGCTAAGCGACATGATAGGATATAAACTTTCAGGAAACCAATGATCTAAAGCTGGTCTTGCAATTCGAGAATCATCATTTTCTCTTTTACCATTTTTCAAGTCCTTGATAACAGTAAAAGTATATTGACGGTTACAATAAGTGCAAACTTCTTGTTCTTTCACCCTTGTTAACCAATATGACTTGCTCTTACTTTTAGAAAGAACCTTATTGTAGCCAAAGACTTCCAATAATGTTTTTAAAAGAGAGTACTTTTCTACTATCAATTTTTCTTCTGCAGTTCTTTTTCCTTCAATCTTATGATTTGCGGTTCGTAGTCTATTAAACTCTCTTTCATCATATTCAGGAATTAACTCTTTCATGATTTCCAAATGCAAATCATACAAAGGCTGTGGCTCATCTCTAAGCAAATGAACTAATCTGTCATCAGTAAAGATAGACTTTTGTTCCTCTGTTAACTTCTCAGAATCCTTGATTCTCTTAGCCAGGCTGTTCTTCAACTTCTCTACATGAATGTCAAGCACTCCACTGTTCACTTTTTTTAGATACCACATCTTCTTACTGATTATCTTTTAATTTAGCTTCCAATGCAGCTATTGCACGTCTGTGTTCGTTTATTTGGGCCTTCAAAGCCAATTCTTTCTCGCCGAATATTTCATAGTATTTTCGCAGCAAAGCCATTTTTGCTAATGGCTCATCTATCATATCTATCAAATACCCAATATAATCTTGCGGATAGTCATGCTTGATGGTTTCTATGTTCCAACTTTTAGAATTTTCTTGCGCCACCAGATACTTATCCATAAATTCCTTGTCTACACCATTTTTTTCGTTTTCATCATCAAGCATATTAATCCCATATTGTGGATTCTCATATATTTTTAGTATCAATATAATGCGTCCAATCAACCATTGAGCAAAATCACCAATTGTACTATTGTGCAAAAAGAAGCTAGTATTCAACATATCGTAGATATTGGCTCCAAAAGTTTGGAGTTTTGTATCTGATTGCATCCCATTCTCTAATGCCAAGATATTACTTGTCGGTATATCAGACAAGACAAAAGGAGAATGAGTTACCATCATCAATTGTATTCCCTTAATATGCGCAAAAGACATTTGTTTGATGCCATCTAAAATATACTTGATGAGATTCTTTTGAAATTGAGGATGGAAGTACAATTCTATCTCTTCTAGAATAATACAAACATTGCGATAAGCTATTCTGTTCTTATTATTGTCTCGGAAGACAGACTCTATGTTTCCCAAATGATACAAGATAGAACTTACTACAAATGCTTGCTGTTTTTCACCCGAGCTTAATGTTTCAAATGCAACATCATTACCATTTTGTTGGTCAACCAACTGTATCTTAACATCAAAAATTGGAGGAGGAACCAAATCATCTATACCATAAATAAATTGTTTCCCAAAGGGATTACCTTTTGCAACTTCTTTATCTATGATCTCTTTTGCTTTGTCAGATAATAATGAAATATCATATTCCAACTGTCTTTCGTAAAGCCCATAACGGATATA
>JAUNIZ010000030.1 GCA_030523165.1 Prevotellaceae bacterium | reverse complement strand
GGGTAATATAGCAATAGTGTGAGCCAAGAAGCCGGCTCACACTATCGTATTCTTGTTTCATGCGTTCTTGCCCATAATTCCGCGAACGGTGAAGTAAAGCCATTCCTGCAGACGGAAAAGAGCGAACGAGGATGTAGGGCGATAACCGAACTTCGACGATACGCTGCGGTCAATCTTAGTCTTGTCTATGTCGTGCCACGCTTCTTTAATCTCGCCGAGGGCATAAGCGCGGTCGGGCAATGAGAGTTCGCTGCCGTGACAATGGTAGAGCATATACATGTCTACAAGATGCAGCCAACGCTCTGTCTCGTAGCTGTCGATTATTTCCTTGTCCACTTCCAGTTCCATCATCTGACGACGCATGCTGCGGTTGGAACGAAGCACGTCGAAACGGCGACGGCTGACGATATGGGTAGACGACTTGTCGTTCTGCAGATAATAGTAGACGCCAGAACAACGGCGAACTTCGCCTGAGATGAAATAATGGATGTGGGTGGTGTTCTCGTCGCTGAACAGCTCGCCACTCTCGTCATAAGGGAAACTCTTGTGGATAGAGCTGTCTGTAACGTAGTAGCCGTGTATCTTCCAAGGCAGGCTCAGCTTCAGCGCCTCGCGCCCTGAGAGACAATCGAACTCAGGCATTTCATAAGGCTCAGACCTGTCGCTATAGACCATCATGAGGTCGAACAACACGCAGCCTGTACGCGGATATTTCCTGAACACGTCAACAGCCTTTTCCAGCGCATCGTCAGAGAGCCAGTCGTCGGCATCGAGCAGACAAATGTAGTCGCCGTTGGCATAGAGCAGCCCCACGTTTCGCGCGTGTGCCTGACCCTTGTTCTCGTCAAGGTGTATCACCTCTATGCGCTTGTCTCTTCCGGCATAGCCGTGAAGCAGCTGAAGAGAATTGTCGGTAGAGCAGTCGTCAACGCAGATAATCTGGATATTCTGCAATGTCTGCCTCATAAGAGAATCAAGACATTTCGCTATCCACTGGCTTGCGTTGTAGACGGCTACAAGAACCGTTACCGTAGGCTTGACTGCCATTACTTTTTCGTCGTTTGCACTGTTATTTTCCATGCGTATATGTCGTTATATGGCAACTCTGTGTAAAGAGATGCAGATTACCCTTGCACTATCTTACGCAAAGATGATGCAAAGGTAATATAATTGTAAGCAAAATTACGCAAATTCAACAGCTTTTACAATAAAATCAAGATTTCTTGTCTGCTGCCTCGCCTATTGTTTCCTTAATTATGAACACGCACGACGCGCCTACAAGGAGCAACACGCCAGCTACAAGCATCATGCTGCTCTGATGGCTGCCGATAAGGCTCAGCACAACGCCACCCAACGATGCCGCTATGATCTGAGGTATGCAGATAGTGCCGTTGAACAAGCCGAGATAGGTGCCTATGTGGCTGCCGTTAAGCGCATTGGTGACGATTGTGAACGGCATTGCAAGCATTGCAGCCCATGCGCAGCCGATAAGGAGATATGGAATGAACAGTACATACTGGTTGCTGATGAACGGCACCATGAGGAAACCAACGCCTCCCAATACAAGGCTCAGCGAATAAGCCAGCTTACGGTTTGAGAATCGTGGCAACATCACTGCCCACAAGACGCTGCCTATAGCCTGAACGGCGAAAAGAATGCCTACCCAGTTGCCCGCTTCCTGGAAACCTTCTGACGACGGGTCAGTGGTCTGCCAGCATGTCTCGGCTATTGCGCCGTTGGTATAGTTCCACATATACAGGAACGCTGCCCAGCAGAAGAACTGCACCAAGCCAACTGTCCAGAACGCTTTCGGCGCATTGCGCAGCAGCTTCACGATATTCACCTTTTCCTCGTCGAGAGGCTTGTCAAGACCGTGATATTCGGCATATTCCTTCGGTGGCATCTCCTTCACCTTCACAGAGGTGTAGATTACGCACAGAATAAGGATAACGGCACCGATATAGAAAGAATAAATCACAGAATCGGGCACTACTCCACGCGCTGCCTTGTTGCTTATGCCCAACAGCGTGAAGAGGAACGGAAACACATAGCCTACCAATGAGCCAGCGTTGCAAAGGAAACTCTGAATGGAGTAAGCCAAGCCCTTCTGCTTCTCGTTTACCATATCGCCCACAAGCATCTTGAACGGCTGCATTGCCATGTTGATGCTGGTGTCGAGAAACATAAGCGATATAAGGCCGAACACCATTGCCGTTGACACAGCCATGCCGAACGAGCCAGCGTTGGGAAGAAGGCACATCACGAGCACTGCCACAAGAGCGCCTACGAAGAGATAAGGAATGCGTCTGCCGAAACGGCACCACGTCTTGTCGCTGAGAGTTCCTACGATAGGCTGTATAATGATGCCCATCAATGGAGGCAGAATCCAGAAATAGCTAAGGCTATGAGGGTCAGCCCCGATTGTGGCGAATATTCTGCTAATGTTTGCGCTTTGCAAGGCGTAGGCTATCTGCACGCCAAAGAAGCCGAAACTAAGATTGCACAGATGCGTAAAGCTAAGATCTGGCTTTTTCTTCAAATCAGTATTCATTGCTTAAGGTTTTATTATAGTTTTCTTGTTATGATTATTATCAGATTTTTCCGGTATGATTGCCGTCAGGCTATCTTGTTATGATTGCCGTTCAGGCTATTTCCTTGAATGGCTGTCATTAGATTTTCTTGGTAGTGTCTCTGATTATAAGGCGTGTTCTCACCACACGCTTCTCCACCTTTTCTTCAGGTATGCGCCCTTCTACCTTGCCGATAAGGATGTCGGCTGCCTGTCTGCCCACTTCCACGCCTCTCTGCTCTACGGTAGTAAGCATAGGGTCGCAAGCTATCGCACGCTGACCGTTGGTAAAGCCACAGATAGAAATGTCGTCGGGAATACGGAAGCCCATGCGCTTAGCAGCGAACATAATGCCTATCGCCGTGTCGTCATTCACAGCGAAGAAAGCGTCAGGGCGATTGTCGTCGGAAAGAACTTCCGGGGTTATTCGCTCAGCGTCTTCACGGTTGTCGCATATCTTCATTATGCAGTCGTCAGGCTTTATGCCGTTTCTCAGCAGAGCGTCACGATAGCCGTTATATCGGTTCTTGGAGATTTCGAGCTTCATGGGCGAACTGTAGAACGCTATTCGCCTGCACCCTGTCTTTACGAGATAGTCAACGGCAGCATAAGAGCCGGTATAGTCGTCAACGGTTACACGACTGGCATTGACACCTGTGCATATACGGTCGTAGAACACAAGTGGCACGCCTTTGTCAAGAAGCGTCTGGAAATGCTCGTAGTGCGTTGTATCTTTCGCCTGCGAGACAATTATTCCGCAAACCTTGTTTTCATGGAAAGAGCGACAGATCTCCACTTCGCGCTCATATTGCTCGTTGCTTTGCGCAACCATAATGCGATAGCCGTATCTGTATGCTTCCTCTTCTATTCCGCTAAGGACAGACGAGAAATAGAAATGCGCAAACTGAGGAATAATCACTCCTATTATCTTCATCACCTTGCGGTTGCGAAGCGATTCTGCCATAAGGTTTGGACTGAAGCCGTGTTCCTTGGCATATTTCTTTATTTCCTCGCGACGCTTGTCGCTTATTCGTGGGCTGTCTTTTAAAGCACGCGACACAGTAGCAACTGAAACTCCCAGTTCCCTTGCTATATCTTTCATTGTCATTGGTGCTTTATTGTCTTTCATATAAAAAGTGTACTTTCAACAATGCAAAGATAATGCAAAACATAAATATAATAGACTTACACTCAATTAATATCCGACTTTCCATTTGCGCAAACGATTACACATGTAACAAATTGCGCAAACGATTACATCCAAGACTAAACACTTTTTCGTTAAAAAAAAGACAACATGACATAACTCAAACTACTTTTGCAATCAGAAACTTTACCCCTAACGGTTGATAATCTATAATACCTATATAATCGCTACTAACGAAAATTTGAAATATTATGTTAACATTAAAACAAACAAAAATGATGCAGGTAAGAATCAAAACCTCTGTAAGGTTACTTGCCCTATTGTTCGGATTGTTCCTCTCAATAGGAGCTTCTGCCCAGAATGTAATTCGAGGGCATGTGAAAGATGCTACCGGCGAGCCAGTAATCGGCGCTACTGTCCGTATTCCAGGACAAGACGTTGGTGTGATAACTGACTTTGACGGTAATTTCAGTATTAAGGCTAACGCAGGCGACAAACTCCAGATTACTTATATCGGATATAAGACAATGGAGGTGAGCGCTACAAACAACGTAGTCATTACTCTCGAAGATGACACTCAGGTTCTTGAGAACGTGGTTGTCATAGGTTATGGTGTAGCCAAGAAAAAAGACTTGACTGGTTCTGTAACTGCAATGAAACCAGACTCCAAGAACAAGGGTCTTGTTGTAAATGCACAGGACATGATTCAAGGAAAGATTGCCGGTGTGAGCGTTATCTCAAACGACGGTGCCCCTGGTTCTGGCGCACAGATTCGTATACGTGGAGGTTCGTCACTCAACGCTTCAAACGACCCGTTGATAGTGATTGACGGTCTTGCTATGGACAACGATGGTGTGAAAGGTCTTTCTAACCCGTTGGCAATGGTAAACCCACAGGATATCGAAAGCTTCAGCGTATTGAAAGACGCTTCTGCTACGGCTATCTACGGTTCTCGTGGTTCTAACGGTGTTATCATCATCACTACAAAGAAAGGCCGCAAGGGTCAGGCTCCTAAGGTTTCATACAACGGCTCGTTCACCGTAAGTACAAAGAAGAAGACTCTCGACGTGCTATCTGGCGACGAATACCGCGAGCTTATTGAAAGCATGTACGGCACAGACAGCGATGCATACAGAGCACTCGGAACAGCTAATACCGACTGGCAAGACGAAATCTATCGCACTGCCTATAGCCATGACCACAACGTAACGGTTTCAGGAGCGTTGAAGAATCTTCCTTACCGCGTTTCTGTAGGCTATACAGACCAGCAGGGTATATTGAAGACTTCTGACTTCGAGCGTGTAACAGCAGCTATCAACCTTAACCCTTCATTCCTTGACGACCACCTCACTCTTAACCTCAACGGTAAGGGCATGTATGCAAGATCTACATTCCCTAACGGCGACGCTATCAGTGCAGCTGTGTTGATGGACCCGACACAAGACCCATATAATTACACATCTGAATATCACAAGAATCTGTTAGGCTCAAACCTTAACCAGACATTGCAGAACTTCGGAGGTTTCTTTGAATGGACATCTTCAGGCGATGCTCTGAATGACCCATTGTGGCCTTATACATATAACACAAACGCCACAAAGAACCCGTTGGCAGTCTTGGCTGAAAGCGGAGAAGTAGCTCATAGCCGCTCTTTCGTAGGTAGCGCAGACATAGACTATAAGGTTCATGGATTTGAAGACTTGCGTCTGCACATGACTTTGGGTGCCGACATCTCTAAAGGCCGTCAGTCTCGCGACATCTCCGGAGCGTCTCCAAACTATATCTACTACGGTTCTCACGGTGCAGAAGAAATTCTCAAGCGCAATCTTTCTCTGAGCGCATACGCACAGTATTACAAGGACTTCAACAAAGACCACCACTTCGACATAATGGCTGGTTATGAATGGCAGCATTTCTGGCGCAGTCAGAACAATGACTACATTCAGTATTATCAGTCAACGAACTCTCTATATCCGAATGAAGCGCTTGAGCACACTCCATACGAATACAAGACAGAAAGCTATCTCGTTTCTTTCTTCGGACGTGCAAACTATATTTTCAAGGACCGCTACTACATCACAGCTACTATTCGTGACGACGGTTCTTCACGCTTCAAGGAGCACTGGGCATGGTTCCCTTCATTCGCTTTCGCATGGAGACTGAAGGAAGAGAATATGCTGAAAGACGTAAACTGGCTCTCTGACCTCAAACTGCGTCTCGGCTATGGTGTTACAGGTCAGCAGGCAGGAAGCAGCATCGACGACTACAACTGGATTCCTACTTACTCTATCAATACTGGTACAGACAGCTACTACCCTGTAACAGGTGACGGAACTCTATATCGCCCTGACAACTACACACCAGACCTGAAGTGGGAAACAACAACTACCTACAACGTTGGTATTGACTTCGGATTCCTCAACCAGAGAATCACCGGTAGCGTAGACTGGTATTACAGAAAGACTGACGACTTGCTCAACTATGCACCTACAGCCACTATGTCTGCTTACAGAAACCAGGCATGGCAGAACATCGGTTCTTTGGAGAACACTGGTATTGAAGTTGCCCTCAGTTGGAAAGCAATTCAGACAAAAGACTGGTATTGGTCTATCGACTATAACTTCACGTATAACCACAACGAGATTACCGACCTTAGCGGTGTATCATCGACAGGTGCGCCTGTTGCAAACACTGGCTATACAGTAGGTGACGGTACAGGTGCATATCTGATGTACAACCAGGAAGGCTACCCTATCAACTCTTTCTATGTTTATCAGCAGGTTTATGACGAAAACGGCAACCCTATCGAGAACTGTGTAGTTGACCGCAACGGTGACGGACAGATTACCGAAGACGACAAGTATCTCTACAAGAGCCCTGCTCCATCAGTGACAATGGGATTGTCTTCACGTCTGGAATACAAGAACTGGGATTTCGGATTCACTCTCCGCGCAAGTCTTGGAAACTATGTGTTCAACGGCATCGAGGCTTCAAACAGCAACATGAATACAGGTACCGTATGGAGCAACTCTCTGCAATATCTCTCAAACAGACTCGTGTCTTCTGTTTCACGCAACTGGCAGACAAGCGAGACAACGGCAGTGCTGACCGACTACTACGTAAGAAACGCTTCTTACCTGAAGTGTGACAACATCACATTGGGCTATAGCTTCGCTAATCTGTTCAAGACAGGTGGCTGGCATGGACTCTCTGGCCGTGTTTACGGAACTGTTTCCAACGTGTTCACTATCACGAAGTATGACGGCATTGACCCTGAGGTCAACAGCGGATATGACAACAACATGTATCCACGCCCTATTTCATTCATTCTTGGTCTCAGCCTTGATTTCTAAATCACATTTAAAAGATTACAATCATGAAAAAATTATATAGAATAGTTCCGGTTATAGCCTTAGCGCTTGCCATGGGATTTACGTCATGCGTAAACGACCTTGACGTTACCCCGATTGACCCGAACCTCGATACGGAACTTGACGCTGACGGATTGTTCAACAAATGCTATGCCAACTTCGCTCTGGCTGGCAACGGTGGCGCTAACGGCGACTGCGACATTGACGGTCTTGACGGTGGAACAACGGGTCTTGTAAGACAGATGTTCAATACAAACGAGCTTACCACAGACGAAGCTATCTGCGCATGGGTGAGCGATGCAGGTATCTCTGGCTTCAACTACAACACCTACGATGCTACCAACCCTATGATTCAGGGTTACTACGCTCGTCTTACAACTGGTATATCATATTGCAACCAGTATCTGAGCGTTGCTTCTGAGAACGACGCACAGAAGACAGCTGAAATTCGTTTCCTTCGTGCATTTGAATATTATCTTCTTATGGATGGTTTCGGAAACATTCCTTTCGCAACTACAATATCTGTTCCTGTAAGATATACTCGTGCCGAGGCTTACGCTTTCATCGAGAGCGAACTTCTTGACATTGAAGCCGACCTTGCTGACCCACAGCCTAAGACATCAAGCGATGACGGTTACGGAAGAGTTGACAAGGCTGCAGCATGGCTTCTTCTTGCTCGTCTATACCTCAACGCAGAAGTCTATACTGGTACAGAACAATGGGCAAAGGCAGCAGAATATGCTCAGAAGGTAATGAACTCTGCATATCAGCTCAACACTACCAGCGTTGGTGGCTGGAGCGCATATCAGATGCTTTTCATGGGCGACAACGGCGAGACAAGCGCTGCTCAGGAAGCTATATTCCCATTGCTGCAAGACGGTGTGACAACCACAAGCTGGGGAACTACCCTATTCCTTTCTGCAAGCGCATTCAGCGATGACATGCACCCAGACCCAAATAACCCAAGCGCAGTAAACGGTGTTTCTGGTCAGGCATGGGGTGGTAACCGCGCACGCCCAGACCTCGTTGAGAAGTTCTTCCCTAACGGTGATATTCCTGAAGTGGAGTCTTACAACATGACAGTTGCAGCCAGCGATGACCGCGCATTGTTCTGGGGTATTGACCGCACGCTCGACGTAGAAGACGTTACTGTATTCAAGAACGGCTATAGCGTGGCTAAATACACTAACTTCAAGACTGACGGAAGCGCAGGAAGCAACTCTACTTTCATGGATACTGACTTCTTTATCTTGCGCACAGCAGAGGCTTATCTGACATACGCTGAAGCTACTGCTCGCCAGAACAACGGAACTACTACATCTGAAGGAACCAATGCCATCAACGCTATTCGCAGCCGTGCAAACGCTGCAACACGCACAGGCTATTCTCTCAGCGACATCTGCGACGAATGGAGCCGTGAGTTCTACTTTGAAGGTCGTCGCCGTATGGATCTTATCCGCTTCGGAAGATTCGGTGGCAGCAACAGCTACACATGGCAGTGGAAAGGTGGCGTTTACGCTGGCAGAAGCTTTGACGAGACAAAGAACATCTTCCCGATACCTACTTCTGACTTGACTGCAAACAGCAACCTTGTGCAGAATCCGGGTTACTAAACCTTAGTTAGTATAATCAAATAAAAATGACAACAGATATGAAAAATATATTAAAGTCAATATTGGTGCTCTTGTGTGGAGTCTGCGCTTTCACCGCTTGCGATGAAGACCGCGATTCAAACCCTACACTACAGAAGCCTACCACATTTAAACTGAATACTCCGGCTTATGCTGCACAGAGCATTGACCTTGAACATTCTGACTCGCTCCATTTCACATGGTCACAGCCAGACTACGGTTTCCCTGCAGCTGCACAGTATCAGATTCAGTTCTCTATGACTGACACTTATACGGTTTCTACAGACGAAGCAACTGCTGACGAAACCGGTTCTCTGACGGCTGACTACATGATAGCAGACAATGTGTTCACTACATGTATCGGCAATGTTGAAGCTGAATCGGTAGCTAAAGGCTTGGTACAGATAGCTGGCTGGACAGAAGACGAGGTTCCTGCAACACAGAAAGTGTATGCACGTGTGATGTCTGTTCTCGCTTCTGACACTATTTACTCTAACAGCGTAGAATTCAATGTCATTCCTTATTACATCGAACTCAAAGACGCTGACCCAGAGATTTGGTATCTCATCGGTGGCTGTATAGGTGACGGAGCATGGACAAACTCTGCTGATGCTGTTGGAACATCAATGATTCCTATGTTCACTAAGGAAGGCGTTGAGTATGATTCCAAGACTGGTCAGGGCGAAATAGAATATATAGGCTACTTCCCTGCTGATGCTGCGTTCAAGATCATCAAGACTCTCGGAAGCTGGGATTATGGTTTCTGTGGTGGCGATGCAGCAGGAACGACAAGCTATCGCGACGGTGGCGACGACCCAGGCAACATAACATTGCCTTCAGCTGGCTATTACAAAATAACCGTTGACACTAAGAACATCACATGTACGATAGAGGAATACAGCGGAACACCTTCTGTTTACTCTTCTATGTTCTTGCCTGGTGACCACAACAATTGGGATCAGACAGCAGCAATGACAGCCGTTGAAACTGTAAGCGGTGCTGAGAACCACATCTGGAAAGCAGATGTTACATTCACAGGCACTGGTGGATTCAAGTTCACTGATACAAGCACATGGTGGGGTGGCTATGCATTCCCTTACGGAACAGCTTCTACCTCAGGTGGCAACATTCCTTACACTGAAGGCTCTTACCAGGTATTCTTCAATGATATAAATGGTGCTTACTATTTCTTCTCTAAATAACAATTATCGTAACACTCCCGGCACTGTCTGCCGATAGTGCCGGGATACGAACAAAACATAAACAGATAATAACATGAAAAAAATATTATATACATTGGGGCTTGCGCTTCTATTCACAGGCTGTACAGACGACTATACAGACTGGGCTAACCCGATGCAGAACGGTGACGAGGGAACCAAGACCATTGCCATGAGCGTTTCTACTGCCCCAGCAATCGATTTCTCTAACGTAACTACCGAAAAGGTAAAGCTCTTCAGCACTGCTATTACCGCTGAAGATGAAACTACCTCAACTTATGAAGTTGTTCTCTACAACGCAGACAAAAGCGCTTCTGTAACAATCGAAGCTGACGACTCTTGCTATGTTGACGCTACAGAACTGGAAACTGCTGTAAAGAGCCTTTATGGCAGACGCCCTACAGCAAGGGAAATTGCAGCTGACGTCACTGGCTACGTGAAGGTAAACGGTCAGGCATTGAAAGCTACTGGCAGCACAACTGCTACAGTTACTCTTGACGCTCCGTTTATTGACGAGGCTTACTATCTCTACGGCAACGTAAACAGCTGGAGCACTACAGACCAGAGCTATAAGCTTGAGAACGGTGGTGGCGACGTTTACGACGATTCAGAGTTCACGATTACCGTTACTGCACCTACTGACGCTAACGGCGATCGCATTGATTTCGAGTTCAAGATTGCCCCTGCTACAGCTTACACATCTTCCGACTTCGAGAACGCAGGCATAATAGCTTCTCCTAACGCAGATGGTGACGAGGCTACAAGCGGCACTTTCTCTCGCGAGAACGGCGGTTATTTCAAGCAGCCAAAAGACGACGGAGCTAAACTTTATGTTTTGAGTTTCGACATGTATGAAGGCACATATTCTATTCAGGCACTCAGTTTCGATGAATATATCTGGATGGCTGGCGATGCAAACGGCTGGAATCAGGTTGACCCGCTTTCTTCTCCTAACTTCGACGGTGTATATACTGGCTACATGTATCTTAACCAGAACGGCTTCAAGTTCTGCACACAACAGGATTGGAACGGCACAAACTATGGTGAAGGATTCAGCACAGCTGGCGATGCAGCCAACATTACAATGACAGAACCTGAAGGCTACTACAAGGTTGTAGTCGATATTCCGAATACGACATTGACACTTACGGCAATCTCTACAATCGGAATAATCGGTGACGCGACAGCCAACGGCTGGGATGCAAGCGAGCCGATGACATACGACCGAACAAACCGTTGCTGGGAAATAACCACTACAGTTACAGACGGAACATTCAAGTTCCGTGCAAACGACGATTGGGATATCAACTGGGGTGGCACTATCGACAACCTCACAAGTGGTGGTGACAACATCAATATCACTGCTGGAACTTATACAATCAAGTTCTATCCTAACTGTGAAGGCAAGGCATACGCAGAAATAACAGCAGCTTCAGCTTCAAGCGCTAAACGCAAATAATAAGGATTAGAATATTCCTTGATTAACTCTCAAAGGTGGAAATATCATATTATGGTGTTTCCACCTTTTTATTTTTCAACAATCGGAATTTCTGAACGAAGTATCGATTGAGTTTATATACACCTTATTATATATATATCCAAAATATATTTAACCCAAATAGTTCATTAGATTTGGGTTAAAGAATATATATTAGATATGTATGAGACGTACATGAGAGAAAATTATTAAATACCTGATAAACGCTAGTATTTCGGCTTATTTATTGGTTAAAAATAAATGTCCGTCTCCTACTATGAGACGGACATTTGTGTGCAAAGATAGTTATTTTTTTCATTCCCGCAAAGAATTAAGGATATTTTTTTAAACTTTTTATCCGTACACAGAATAAATGTTTAGCAAAAATGACGAAATGTTTTTACAAAATGTCTGATTTTCAGCAATGTAGATTAAAATGTCCGTCTCATAGTAGGAGAATGACAGATAAGTGCGGCTAAAAATGATTATTATAATGCAAAAAGTTTAAGTTTAATTTTAATTTAATTAGTCAAATGAAAAGAAAATTTTTTAGTGCTATGCTCTTGTTCGCCCTTACCTTGGGTGCAACGAGCACATTCGTTTCTTGTAAGGACTATGATGATGACATCAGCGGTCTGAGAGACGAAATCAGTAAGTTGGCTACCCAGGATGAACTCAACTCGAGAATTTCAGACATGCAGGCAGCCATCACTACGGCACAGTCAGAAGCTGAGGCTAAGGCAGCAGCCGCACAGGCAGTTGCTGAAGCAGCTCAAGAAGCAGCTGCTAAGGCTCAGTCTTCAGCGGATGCCGCACAGTCAGCTGCCGATGCTGCTCAGGCTGTAGCCGATGCAGCAAAAGCACAGGCAGAAGCTCTTGAGGCAAACGGTGCTACAAAGGCTGAGGTTGAAGCTGCTCTTGCTGCCGCCGCACAGGCACAGGCAACAGCTGACGCAGCTAAAGCAGACGCTGCCGCTGCTATCGCAGAGGTAAGAGAAGAAATCGAGGCTGCTAAGGCTGAGGCTCTTGCTGCTGCTGAAGAGGCTAAGACTGCTGCTGAAAACGCTCAGACTACAGCTAATGAAGCTGTTGCAGGACTTGCCGAACTCGCAGAGAAGTGTGCAACAAAAGATGAGGTTGACGCTGTAAGAACTACAGCTGAAGCAGCTCTCGCTGCTGCTAACCAGGCTGCTTCTGACCTTGCAACTCTTCAGGCTACATTGACAGCTGAGTTGGCTGACCTTAGAGCAAATTCTGCAACAAAAGAGGAACTTGCATCTGCAAAGGCTGAACTCGAAGAGAAAATAGAAGCTGCAAAAACAGAACTTGACAGCAAGATAGCTGCAGCTAACACTGCTATTGAGGCACTTTCTACTCTCGTTCAGGAGAATGCAGACAAGATTGCTGACAACGAAGAGGCTATCGCTGCAAACAAGGCTGCTGCTGAGGAAGCTAAGACTGCTGCAGAAAACGCTATGGCAAAGGCTACTGAAGGTGTTCAGGCTGCTGCCGCTGCACAGGCTAAGGCTGACAGCATCGCTACTGTTCTTGCAAGCGTTAAGTCTACAGCCGACGCTGCTGCTGCAAGCATCATTACAATAGAAGCTGACATCGCTAACATGAAGACACAGCTTTCTTCACTCGATTCTCGTCTATCTGCTGTAGAGGCTAAACTCGCTCTTATCAATATCGACGAGGCAGGTGGTGCAACTGTAGATCTTTCTGAGATAGAATCAGCTCTTGATGAACTTGAAGCTAAGTTGGAATCAATCATAGGTGAATATTCTACAATGGTAACAAGCGTAAGCCTGTTTACAAGCGAACTTTCTGGTTATACTACAACTGCTCCTGAAATTAAATTCGTACAGGTAGAAGAGGAAGAGAATACATTCCCATCATCTTCTAACGTAGCTGACAGCACATTGACTTTCAAGGAGGGTAACATCAGAACATATTCTTCTGAACCTATAATTATCCGTGTATCTCCAACAACTGCAATTCTTAACCCAGACAACATATCATTGATTAACTCTAAGGGTGAGGAACTTTCTGACCTCGTTTACTGCTCAAAGGTAGAAGAATACAATACTCTTCTTACTCGTACAGGTTCTAACAACGGTCTTTGGAAGGTTACATTCTCTCTGAAAGAGAACTATGACCCAGACGCATTTGAAGATGCTGTTACATCAGGCTCTAAGGATGTTCTCTTTGCGGTTGCAATCAAGAATACATCTCTCAATGAAGACGAGCGTCGCGTAATTTCTGGTTATGATGTTACTGTTAGTGCTTCTAACGCTGGAGTTGTAGCTAACTCATTTAAGGTTGAAGGCAATGAAGGTTGGAAAGATATTACAGCTATCCATAACCGTTATACAGCTACAGAAAACGGCACATCTACAACAGGTATTGCTGAACTTTCTTGGATAGATGATACTAAACCTGCAACAACAGCTATCACTTCTGGTAGCAACGCTAATGCTGTAAACCGTCCTACACCTGCTGTTGACGACCGTCAGAGTGAGGTTTGTCTGCCAGTTTCTGTAAATACAGACATCAACATCGAATTTGCCGATGAAGAAGTTGCTGGTTTCTATGTAACACTTGATGATCAGTTCGCTATTGAATCAGGAAACTCTGAAATCAACGCATGGAACAGCTATGAATATGAGAATGTTGGTAAGGCTGGTTCTCCTGCTAAACTGTTTACAGGCAATTCTGGTTCTATCCAGATTAAGAGCAGCAATACTATCAACGATATCATCGGTTTCCGTGTTTATGCTGTCAACCTCAACGGTACATTGCTTGACCCAGACGGACGTGCATTCTATGTTGTAGTTGGTAATGTTTCTACAGTAGGTTCTGTAAAAGGAAATGTTCTTGCTTCTACAGCAACAAATTCATCTTCTGATTTCATATCAGTATCTGGTCTTATGCCTACTGGTTTCACTAATATTGAAGGCTGGACAGCAAGTTCAAGCAATACATCTGTTAACGGTGCTTCTACAGAGTTTACAGTTAAGTATTATGACGAGGACAAGAATGAAATATCACAACTAACTACAAGCAATGCTTCAGATGTTGCTTATGTCAAGTTTGTAATGCCAAATGCAGCAGACTATGTAGATGGTGGTACTTATAGCCAGACATTGAATTTCTATTACGTAAGTTCAGGTGTCAAGACACTCGTTAAGACTGTAACTGCTACAATGACTAAGGTTATGCCTACAACATTCCCTGCAAATCTACAGTTCTTGCCTGCTCAGAATTATGATACTTATGCATTCCGTCCATACATGGTTCCTGAAAATGGATACGGAGTTTCAGTGACTTCTGCAAATGGTACGAAAGATTTAAATGATATCTTCTATGGTCTTGATGCAAACTTGCAGTTCACATTTGCACAGTCTCAGACTGTAAATAACAAGAAGACTGATTTGGATGTTATTTCTCCTTATGTGTTAACAGTAGGAAAAGACTTCATAGACAATTCTGCTCGTACAATGACTGCTTCTTATCTATACAGAGGTATTTCAAGTTACAAGAAGAGTAATACATGGTATGTTGGTGAAGATTATCCTGTTGATTATGGTACATCTTATACTGTAAACTTCGCTTGCTGGCATCATGCTGCATCTTATTCATGGGTTGTATATGATGGTAATTTTGCTCATAATTATGTTGATTATTCAAACAATGAATTGCAGTGGTCTGCAGATGGTACAACAAAAACAATACCTTATACAGAAATCAAGGTAGCTAACACTTATAACTCATCTGAATTCGGTGGTACTCTTGCTAAACTTGTTTCTGATAAGCAGTACCTGACAGTATCTGAACCAGTATTGACAGTTGATGGTATGACAAACCCATACTTTACTCCATCAATTGACGGTACAGCTGGTATTAAGTTTACTCAAGATGAAACACAGGCTGATCAGGCTCCATTGAGTGACCATACAGAAACATTGACATTCAAAGTTACTGATTCTTACGGTCATACATCAACTATATCTCTTGATATAGTTATCTTGAAGCCAGTTACAGATTAATAAATTTATAAAACAATCTTGATAAAAAGGGGCGTTTGCAATATAGCGCCCCTTTTCTAAAAAAACAATTTTGCAATGAAAAAATCGTTAGGCTTTTTGATTGTATTTTCCTTGCTTGCGCTGATGTTTTCATGTGGCAGGGAAGAAATAAAAATATGTAAAGGTAAAGTAAAGTCTGCTACAGACTCGCTTATTGTCGCACAGCTTGGCGACTATGAAATTAAGTTTGATGCAAAGCAAGCTGAATACACGCATGGTGCCGTAATGGCTGGTGATTCTGTCAGGATAAACTATGTCGGTGATTTAAAGACAAAGAGAGTAAAAGCTGTTATAGTATATCTTATTCCAGAACAAGGAAACGTTGTTGATGCTGTATATGACCCAAACAAAGAACTCAAGACAGCTCCAATGGATGAAGCAAAAAGAAAAGATCTTGAAGACTTTGTGAAATTGAGCAAAAAACGCAATAGATAATATTTGTTCCTGCATCGTAAAGATATTTAAATTGGGTAATTAGGCAACATTTTATGTTAGTTATATGTTTCATCACTAAATAAGTCAAGAGAAAAAAACAAGTAATTGGTAGATTGTATTAAAGAAGCAAAGCGATGCAATTGATGGTATAAATCAGAACAGAGCATATTTCATTAAAATACATACCGTGTGCAAATTGCATTATACAAAATGACAATTAGTCGATTGCAGGAAGGAGGATACATTTTTTTAAGCTTGTGAAAGTTGTACATTGTATCCTCCTGTTTTTTACTTGACATAGATTTAATTGACTTTCAAGCAAATCCCGCGCAAATATTTGTGTCGGGATTTGTTTTTATTGCCACGTATATACCATTGAAAACAGGCGGTATAAAGATTTAACAATTATTAGGTCCCCATGAGGACAGAAATTTGCAATTAAGGTATAATAGTCGTACCTTTGGAAAGTAATATCCCAAACATGTAACAATGCGCTATAAAGACATATTTCAGATTGTTTTTACGCACTTGCAGGGATAAATTACATTAGAATATACGTAATAATTGAAACAACTAACCATGAATGATGTAAACTTCCAAAGCAGGGATGCACAGCCTGAGTGTTTTGCATTTCCTCATCTACTCATCTGCTTTATACTCAACATTGTATCATGTTGTGTTCGCCATTTATGGGTGAATCCAACGGCAATGGCATCAAAACAGGGCAACAGTTCTGTAAACAGCACTTCTTTTGTTCCTGCTTTATCCACTCATGTCATAACCTTTGCATGTTTGTACGATGCAGACAAACTACAAAGGGGTGTATTCTCTCTTTGTGTCATGCCTGTGGAATACTGTTGCAAAACGTATGAAAGACATTTACGAAAACTTTTACCAAGAACACGTGCCGGACCCTGTTTGCTGCCTGTATGGCAAAACGCGTCATGCAAGTCATGCAGCATTGACGGTGCTGCATAATCGTTGCCGTATTGATTACTATCTCTGCATGAACATATCCCGAAGGCTTAATGGCGTTTGGGCAGGGTATGTCATGAATGTAAGTTGCAAAATCAAATACAATGATGTGGGTGCAGTATAGCAGTAAAATCGCCTTTTTTGAAAACATCTCTACGGAGGGGGGCGCGCACGCACGTGTACGCACGCCTCCCCCCGTAGAAAACTTTCTGAAAAATACTGTTTTTACTGCTTTACTCCACCCGAAAGGATAGAAGAAACAAACGCCAAATACCGTTAAACAACTGACATTCAGTATCTTAAGAAATTCATCTGCTTTACAGAACTATAACAGTAAACCATGAAAAAATACTGTTCTTTGACATGTTGAACAACCGGGGCATACGGGTAAATATGCCGTTTCCGACCTAAAAACGTGCCGTTTAGCATGTCTAAGTGGCTTGTTTCCACATGCTAAATAGGTCACTTAGCATGCCTAAGTGGGTTGTTTACGGGTCGTAAACAACCCACTTTGATGTACTAAACGACCAGCATCCGCAACGTTCCAGTTGATTTACTGTCAATAGCAGGGATATTAAGATGATTGAGAGTATTATAAGGATAGTTTTAGAATGGGGCATTTGTAAACGTTTGCATTGGTATTTTGCACGATTATAGCAAAAGAGAAAACCACATAAAGCAATTATCATTAACTTTGCTGCATAAACATAAAACGCTTTTTACCATGAAAAGATTTATCTCAACTATTATCATTTCCGTGTTTACAGCAGTCACAATGACGGCTCAAGGATGGCAAGGCAACTATCAAGGAGTAATGTTGCAAGGATTCTATTGGGACTCTTTCATTGACACCCAATGGAGCAATCTGGAATCACAGGCAGACGAACTGTCTGAATATTTCGACCTTATATGGGTGCCGCAAAGCGGTAACTGCAACACGACAAGCAATGTAATGGGCTATGCCCCTGTATATTGGTATGACCAGAACAGCAGTTTCGGAACAGAGAGCCAGCTAAGAAGCATGATAAACACGTTCAAGTCGAAGAACGTAGGCGTTATAGCCGATGTAGTAATAAACCATCGCGGAACGCTTGGCGTAGACGGTTCATGGGTTGACTTCCCTGCCGAGACATACAACGGAGTAACATATCAGCTTGGACTAAGCGACATCTGCCGCGATGACGACAATGGAGAAACAGCAAAGCTGTATGACATAACAGGAGCCAACGACACAGGAGAAGGCTGGGACGGAATGCGTGACCTTGACCATACAAGCCAAAACGTGCAGGACAACGTTATCGCTTACCTCAATTTCCTGAAGAATGACTTAGGTTACGAAGGCTTCAGATATGACATGACAAAAGGATATTCTGCTAGCTACACTGGGCTTTACAACTCAAGCGTAAACGTGAACTTCTCTGTAGGCGAATACTTTGACGGCAATCTCTCACTCGTAAAGAACTGGATTGACGGAACAAAAGTTGACGGAACTATACAGTCTGCTTCATTTGACTTCCCTACAAGATACAGCGTAAGAGACGCTTGCAACAACAACACATGGAACAATCTTTCTACAAAAGGACTTATCGGATATGACCAATATAAGCGTTACGCAATAACGTTCATAGAGAATCATGACACACAATATCGCTCTGCAACAGAGACAAACGACCCGATAACAAAGAACATCGAGGCAGGCAACGCTTATATTCTCGCTATGCCCGGCACTCCATGTGTATTCCTGACACACTGGAAGAACTACAAGAACGAGATAAAGCAACTTATCACTGCACGCAAATTAGCAGGCATCACAAACGAAAGCACAGCAACCGAGAAGAACAGCTCTGCTGGAAACTATGCCGTTGAGGTAAACGGAACAAACGGAAACCTGTTGTTGTCATTGGGCTATTACAGCTATACGCCTGACAATGGCTATACACTCGTTGCAGAAGGCACACGCTATAAGCTATACGTTTCTGGCAATGTCGAGTCACCGTGGATAAGCCAGCCATCAGGTTCATACGAAGAAGCGTTTGACGTAACGCTTACTGCTCTGTCAACAGATACAGGAGCAAAACTGGTATATACCACAGACGGCACAACTCCGACAGCAAGCAGCACTACGGTAGAAAGCGGTTCTACGATAACAATTTCAACGACTACCAAACTGAAAGTGGGCTTGCTCACCAACAATGAAGTAAAGAATGTCGTGACAAGAAACTATACGGTAGAAGCGTTTTCACCATACTCTGCAACGGTATATCTTAAGGATCCTGACTGGAACAGCGTTTATTTCTACGCATGGGCAAACGACGGAAGCTCTACACAGTTAAACGGCTCATGGCCTGGAAAGACGGTTTCTGACAAGAAAACCATTGACGGAGAAGAATGGTATTATCAGTCATTCGACATAACTTCAAGCGACTATTCATTCAATATCATCTTCAACCAAGGCTCAAACCAAAGCCAGACTGTAGACATAGGCCCTATAAACAGCGACAAGTTCTATGAGATAGCTGCAATGAGCAATGGCAAATACACCGTCAATGACGTTACTGAAGAGCACACGTCAGGTATAGAAAACACCGTTGTCAGAGACATTAACGACAGCTCATGCCTGAAGGTTTATACTATAGACGGCCGTCTGATACGCTCGTTCAAGGACAAGACAAATGTGAATGACGCATTGGAAGGTCTGCAACACGGGCTTTACATAGTAAACAACAAGAAAGTATTAGTCAAGTAAGAAGATATAAGTTTCAGGGCTTAACGGACTTGATAGATCAGTCCAACTATGCATGAAAGGTCTTTATGAAGCAAAAAGGCAAGGTAGCTGAATTTTCTCCATCACGCGTATTAGTTATGCACACATTTGATTAGCTTCATTTATTCCTTTCCAAGCAAACGGAATCGCATAATATTTCCCCAAATAGCAATGCGGTTCCGTTTTTTTGTATATCTTTGCATTATAAATTAAACATTAACCATTATAATCAATTCAACATGTTACGCAAACTAATAGCACTTTCACTCATATTGTTAATGTCAATAAACTGCAATGCGCAGAACAAGCGCTATCACGGAGACGGCATTGACGAGGTATTGCAGTACACCCCTTTGGCAGCAGCCTACGTATTGAAAGCAGCAGGAGTGAAAGGAGAACACAAATGGAACAAGTTCATTGTTTCATCTGCCACGTCATTCGTAATCAACGCCGGCGTAACCTATGGATTGAAACATGTAATAAAATCAACACGCCCTGACGGCACTGACAATCATTCATTTCCATCAGGACACACGTCAATAGCATTCAACGGAGCTATGGTTCTGCATAAGGAATTCGGCAAGAAATATCCTCTTATCAGCGTTGCAGGATTCTCCATAGCCGCTGTTACAGCCTATGACCGTGTAAGACGCAACCGTCATCACACGGGAGACGTTCTTGCAGGAGCAGCGATAGGAATACTTTCGGCAGAGGCTGGCTACTGGATAGGCGACAAGATAATGGGCAAGAAAAAGAATGTTGATGTTGCAGTAATGCCTTCTGGCATACAGGTAATTGTAGGGTTATGACACCTGTAGCTAGGTGCAAATGTAATCGTTTGCACGTTTTGTTCAAAACTTCCCGTTGATTTTGTATTAAACATATAATTTTTATTACTAACTTTGACACCAGAAACTATAACCTGTTAGCTATGAACGTACTTCTAAACATTACTTATAACACAAGTTTCGGTGAAGAACTGGTTTTAAACATCATTGACAGCAAGGAAACCGGGAATGTCAAGGAAACGCCTTATAGGATGAGAACCCTAAACGGGCAGACATGGACATGTTCACTAAAACTAAACCTTAAGCCAGGCACACATATCGACTATTACTATAGTGTAGTGCGCGGCGAATCTAATATCGTAAACAAAGAATGGGTTGTCGAGCCTCACAGACTTGAACTAAATACGTCTAAAGGCGACAACTTCACAGTATATGACCATTGGATAAGCATCCCTGAGGATTCCTATTTATATAGTTCCGCATTCACCGACTGCATAAAGCGCAGAAGACTATCGCTCGTTCCGATAAGCAACCATGCAGTTACAGTAAGGCTGAAAGTGCGTGCGCCTCAACTTAGAGGCAACGAACGTCTTGTAGTTGTAGGCAGCGACAAGTCGCTCGGAGCATGGAATCCACTAAAAGGTGTTGCAATGTATGAGCACAATTACAATGAATGGGTGGCAGACATTGACGCAACAAAACTTACCAGCGGCACATTTGAGTTCAAGTTCATAGCCGTTAAAATAACTGACAACAACGACTTTATCTGGGAAGACGGACATAACCGCAAGATGGTTATGCCCAATGTCACTGAAGGTAGCGTACTTGTATATGAACTTGACACAGCATTCTTCAGTATATATAACATAAGATGCGCTGGAACATTGGTTCCTGTATTCTCACTCAGGTCTAAGACAAGTTTTGGCGTTGGCGATTTCGGAGATTTGAAGAAGATGATAGACTGGGTTGCCACAACAAAGCAAAGAGTTCTACAGGTGTTACCAATCAACGATACAACGATAACACATACATGGACTGACTCATACCCTTATAGTTGCATAAGCATATTCGCCCTTCATCCACAATATGCAGATTTCACACAGCTACCGCAGATTAAAGACGAGGAAAAGAAACTTAAGTTCGAGACATTAAGACAAGAACTTAACTCGCTTCCGCAGATTGACTATGAACGTGTTAATGACACGAAACTGGAATATCTTAAGGAACTATACAAGCAAGAAGGCAAGAAGATGTTGGGTTCGGCTAAATTCAAGAGCTTCTTTACCGAGACTGAAGAGTGGCTTGTGCCGTATGCGCAGTATTGTTATCTAAGGGAACTGAACGGAACTGCAGATTTCACTACATGGAAAGACCATCGTTCTTTCGACGAGAGTGAACGTGCAGCGTTGTCGAATCCACGCACAACGGCATACAAGAATATCGAGTTCTATTACTTCATACAATATATTCTTAACACCCAGATGGCTGCCGTGCATGACTATGCACGCTCAAAAGGTGTGATACTAAAGGGTGACATTCCTATTGGAGTTAACCGCAACGGTTGCGACGTATGGCAAGAGCCACGTTATTTCAACCTTAACGGCCAGGCAGGAGCACCACCTGACGACTTCTCCGTAAACGGACAGAACTGGGGATTCCCTACTTACAACTGGGAAGAAATGCTTAAAGACGACTGCAAGTGGTGGGTTCGCAGATTCTCGAACATGGCAAAGTTCTTTGACGCATATCGCATTGACCACGTATTGGGCTTCTTCCGTATATGGGAAATACCTATAAACGCCGTTCATGGACTGCTTGGACAATTCTCGCCGTCATTAGGAATGACCCGCGAAGAGATACAAGCCTATGGTCTGAACTTCCAGGAAGAGCTTTTCACAGAACCGTTTATTACAGACTGGGTGCTTGAGAGAATGTTTGCAGAGCGTGCTTTCATGGTGCGTGAACAATATCTTGAACCGACCCATGACGGAAGATATAAGATGAAGCCAGAAT
>JAUNIZ010000259.1 GCA_030523165.1 Prevotellaceae bacterium | reverse complement strand
CAACTTTATCCACATGGTTTTCAACATAGTTTTCCACACACTTTTTATAGGCTTTATTTCTATGTTTCATATATTGATAATTTCCATTAAAAGCGTATTGAAATGGTTATTTATATGTATTTTGATATTCTTATATTAAAAAAATGCCAAAATAAGCAACAGACATTGATAAAAAACACTATCTTTGCAAAGTTTGGTATATATATTAAAGTATGAAAAACATTCTTGTATTGATAATAATTCTAATGCTGTGTGCATCATGTTCTTCTAATAAAAAGAAGTACGTAATAGGCATATCGCAATGTAGCGAAGACATTTGGCGGGAAAAGCTGAATGAAGAATTGCGCATGGGAACATTTCTTTATGAGGATGTAGAACTTAAGTTTGCTTCTGCTAACGACGACGATAAAAGACAAATAGAACAGATAAACGCTTTTGTGAAAGAAGGTGTTGACTTGCTTATAGTTTCGCCTAACCAGATAAATACCGTTTCTAAAGCCATTGACAATGCCTATGACAATAATATTCCGGTAATATTGTTTGATAGGAAAACCGATTCAGAAAAATATACCGCATTTATAGGTGCCGACAATTATGCCATAGGAAAGACAATGGCAAGCTTTATAGCTGCACAACTCGGAGGCGAGGGTAGAGTAGTGGAGATTATGGGTTTGAAAGGAGCTTCACCTGCTATAGAGAGGCATAAAGGCTTTGTTGATGAATTGAAAACACACCCTGGCATAGTGCTTGTTGATACAGAATATAGCGACTGGACAGAGAAAAGCGGGCAGAAAGCTATGGATATAATACTCGAAAGAACCTCTGATTTTGATATGGTATTCGGTCATAACGACAGATTAGCTGACGGTGCGCGAAAGTCAATAGAAAGTCATGGATTGACTAAACCTATAAGATATGTAGGTGTAGATGCATTGCCTGTTGAAAACGGTGGTATGATAGCGGTTAAGAACAATGAGTTGGCAGCATCCTATATATATCCTACTCGTGGTGACCTTGTTATTCAGCTTGCTATAAACATACTTGAAGGAAAGCCTTTCGAGCGTGAGAATTATCTTAGAACAACTATTGTTACTAAAGACAATGTTGAAGCTATGCTTATGCAGGCAGATGAGATGAACCAGCAAAGCAAGCGTCTTAAAGAGCTTCATGCACAGGTAGACCGCTATCTGGCACAATACAATCACCAGAAGATATATCTCTTGCTTTGCAGTATAATTATAGCTTTGCTTGCAGGATTCTTCATATATGTATATCGCACTATAATGATGAAGCGTCGCTTGACGGAAGAAGCAGCTAATGCAAAGCTACGTTTCTTTACTGACGTCAGTCATGAATTCCGAACACCTTTAACGTTGATAGCTGACCCTATAGACCGTCTTTTGAACGAATCAAAGATTGACGAGAACCAACGTCAGCTGCTTTCGTTAGTCAGAAAGAATGTGAATATATTGCTGAAGCTTGTAAGTGAAATACTTGACTTGCGCAAGATTCAGAATGGAAAGATGAAGATTAACGTTACTCGATTCGACTTGGCTTCACAGATGAAGGATTGGTTTGTAACCTTTATGCCTATTACAGCGAAGAAAAAGATAGAGCTTGACATTGATATACCTGATAGTCTTTTTGTTGTAAGCGATTATGACAAGGTAGAGAGAATATGCTATAACCTCTTGTCAAATGCCGTAAAATACACTCATGAAGGCGGTAAGATAAAGCTTTGTCTTGGTGTTGAAGACAACAAAAGGTTTGTTATTAAGGTAGAAGACAATGGCATAGGCATTCCAAACGATAAGATAGACAATATATTCGAGAGATTTTATCAGATAAAAAATTCCAATACAAGTGGCACTGGAATAGGGCTTGCGCTTGCTAAATCATTTGTTGAACTTATGGGAGGCAACATATCTGTTGAAAGCCATGAGGGTAAAGGCTCTTTGTTTACCGTAATACTTCCTTTGGAAATAGAAGGCGTAGAAATATCCAACGAAGAGAAAGAAAGCGTGAAAGCAGAGGAAATAATACCTGAAAAGAGTTTTATGCCTCCAACTGGAAATGCTGAACTTATCACTAATCCAGATGAAAACGTTGAACGAAAGGAGATTCTTGTAGTTGACGATAATGAAGATGTGCGCAACTATATTAGTTCATTGTTGACAGACAATTATAAAGTAACATTGGCATCAAATGGCAAGGAAGGATTGAAACGTGCAATTAAGGAAGTGCCTGACCTGATAATATGTGATGTCATGATGCCAGTTATGGATGGTTTGGAAATGTGTCGCCTTGTAAAGGAAGAAACCATAACGAGCCATATACCTGTACTTATGCTTACGGCTCATACGCTTGAAGACCAGCGAACAGAAGGTTATGAGTGTGGTGCAGATGCTTATATAACGAAGCCGTTCAGCGGAAAAGTGTTGTTATCGAGAGTAAAGAATCTTCTAAATAACCGTAGTCGACTTAAAGACATATTCAGTCATGGAACGGTAGAGGAAACGAAAGAAAGTGATTCAGATAGTATTTTCATAAACCAGTTTAGGGAAAAGGTGCAGCAACATTTGTCTGATTCAGAGCTTAGTGTTGAGGTTTTAAGTGCTGAAATGGGTTTAAGCCGAGTGCAGCTCTATCGTAAAGTCAAAGCTCTTACAGGCTCTACGCCTGTAGAACTAATAAGAATCACACGTCTAAAGCGTGCTGATCGCCTTTTGAAAAAGGGTGGCAAAACCGTATCGGAAATATCATACGAAGTAGGTTTCTCATCACCTTCATATTTCATAAAGTGCTACAAGGACTATTTTGGCAAAACACCGAATGCGAAAGAATAAAGTTATATGTCTTGATAATGTGAGTAGTTTGCAAAAAAAGAATATAACAGTTTTCTGTATATTTAATTCTCACGTTTGATAAAGGAATGGGAGAATATGGTAAATGAGCAAATAACTATTATTGAATATATATTCTATAGATTATCTGCACACTTTCTTATCCTTAGAGACAAGTCATATAAAGCATTTTTCAATTTTTCTTTTTCTGTGTCAGAGAATCCTCCTTCACCTCCATTACCGTCTATACCGTCAAGTTTATGGTAAAGCCATGAAGGTGAACGGTCAAAATACGTTTTTGCCAATTCACGCCATGATATAGCTAAAACTATATCTTGCAACTTGCTTTTAACGTTAGGATCTTTATCGTGATGTAATTCGATTTTAGATTTCATAATTGTAACCATTCCGTATATTGTCAAATAAAGTATTGCAAAGATAATGATTTTGCTACTATTTTATTGTAATTCATTTTAAAATATCTATATTTGCAATAGAAAAACATCAAATAATGAAGATGTAGTGGAATATATATGTAATGAATCTAAAAAACTAAACCCTATATTGAAATATGAAAAAGAAAATACTTGTAACGATAGAATGTGCTGAAGATGGAACATACGCTTGCTACAGCGAGGAACCTATAGGTACTTATGCGCTTGTATGTGGCGATGGCAAAACAGTAGAGGAGGCCAAGAAAGACTTTATTAATGCTGTGAATGAATGTGCTGAACTTTGTCATGAAGACGAAACCTACAGGAATTTATGTTTCAATTATAAATATGATATACGCTCTTTCTTCAATTATTTCGGCTTCATCAACGTCTCGGAAATAGCTAAAATAGCAGGCATAAACCCATCGCTCATGCGTCAGTATACCAGTGGAATAAAAAAGCCAGGCGAAAGAACATATAAGAAAATGTCGGAGTGTTTTGATAAGATAAAGCAAGAATTTGAATCAGCTTCTTTCAGAGATTAATTGTATTTTATTTTGATAAACTCGTGAATCTCTTATTATTGTAAAATGTATATTTATTCATGTTTCTGTATAAATATACATTTTCATTTTTCTGAAATCATGACAAAGAAAAATTGCGAAATAGAAAAACTAAAGCATAAAAATAGGGTTG
>JAUNIZ010000258.1 GCA_030523165.1 Prevotellaceae bacterium | reverse complement strand
AGCAGGTGACGGAGCAAGCGGATTTGCAGAAACAGGAGCATAAAGACATACTATCTCTTCGTTATCAGCAAAATCATTGATTTTTGATGCCGCTCCTGATGTAGTATCTACTTGATATAATGAAGATGTATTGTCAGAATTTATTGCTGCCCAATACATAATACCGCTGTTTTGGTCAATTGTAGCGCTTTGCAGCACTGAACTTGGTGTTACCCCTGTTGTTCCAATGAGAGTGCTTTCGCCTGTCTGCTTGCTGATGGAATATAGATTGCCGTCAAGACCTATCGCATAAATGTTTCCTTCCGCATCAGCAGACATTGCTACATATACGCGGTCTGCCTCTGATATTACTGATGTTGTAAGTGAAGAATAATCTATTGTTCCAAAGTTCATGGCACCTTCATTACCCCTCATATATGCATATACCTTGCCGTCTGTAGAGCTGTATGCCGTAGCATAGGCAGCAAGTGATGAATCGTAGATATACTGCCATGAATTGTCTGTCTGTGTCCAGTTCTCGGTTTCATATTCCATATATGTCAGATAGTATATCACACCATCGTATTCGCTATAGCTTATTCCATGAAACTTGTCATCAAAGAAAGCTCCGCAGCCGTTCATGTTAAGATAATATGGATCTTCTACAAACGACGTGAAAGTGGTTTCGCCTGCTTTTGTTCCATATATGCCATAAGGCTTTGACCAGTCGTCAAGGTCTTTCCATGAATCTCTGTAAATGATTACTCCCCACAGCTCTGCACCGGTTGAAGTATTGCTTACCTTTTGTGGCACAGCCTTTTTCTCTCCACTGATTTTAGAAGGCATCTTCTTAGGGAAAGATATTGGCTTGTTCTTGTTTACATCGGCAAGGGTTTTTAATGGCTGTGCTGATGCCATTTTAAGTCTGCCGGTCTTGATTAATGCTTCAAGCCCTGTCGTTTTTGAACCTATGCCATTATTTGGATAAGGTTGAGCTTCCGCGTTGAGTAACATTAACATTACCGTCACGCACATAACTAAGCGGGTTAAGATGTTTCTTTGCATACGTTTGTTTTTAATATTAAACCGTTTAAGACGCAGTTTAGCGTTATGCAAAAGTACACAAAACTATCTCGTTTAATAAACAAATACAATATGAATGTGTTCTAATTCATGATTTAGTTCAAGAAATTAGTGGATAACTGTCATTTTGAATATACATATTACTATATGGCTACCATTTTATTTAACATGCATATTTAAAACAATCATGCAATAATCCGGTCAGTTGGTCAGTTATATTTTTGCATGTATGCTCGAAGCGATTGTCTCATTAACGGTCAAGACTATGATTATAAAGAAGAAGCCATAAGCGGTTGTGCCTATGGCTTTTCTATATATAAATAAAGTTTCTGTCAAGGCTCAGCCTTTAGAAGTCAAGCTGTTTTCCGCGATAGAAGTCGATGAGGGCTGTGTCATACAGATATTCGTATTTCGCCCTTACGAGTTCGCTCTCCGATTCCAGCCAGCTGTTTTTCGACTCGTTGAATTCTGTGATGTTGGCCTTTCCGTATTCATACTTTGCGGAAGTAAGGTCGAAGGCTGCCTTGTTGCTGCGGCTAGCCTCCGCGCTGCTCTCATACTTGGGACGCGCTGCAATGGTGTTGTAGTAGGCCTGCTGAATCTCCTTGTAGAGAGATTTAAGCACGTTGGAAAGCTGGAGCCGTTGCGCTGACTGGTCTAGGTGTGCGCTGCGGATGCTGTTGCGCGTCTCGAAGCGGTTGAAGATTGGCACGCTAAGGCTTAGCCCTATGTACTGGCTGAAATTGTTTTTCAGCTGACGGCCGAAACTCTCTGTGGCGTAGCCGCTTGTCTTGTAGTAGTTTGAGCCTATTCCGGCATTGAACGCAAGGGTAGGATAGAGGGCGCTTTGCGCTATCTTCACGCTCATTTCCGTTCCTTTAAGTCGGCTGGTCTCTGCCTTCACCTCTGGCTTTACAAGCATTGATTCCTGGTATATCTCGTCGGGCGAAGGCGGTATGTTGTCTGCCGAAGGCACCAATCCAGCCACGTCGGGGCATGCTATGGTGAAACCGTCAGGCGAAGGAAGTTCAAGCAGCTGGGAGAGGTCGAGCAATGCAAGGCGATAGTCGTTGTCTGCCTGTGTGAGCGTCAGTCGGCTCTTGGCTAGAGTAGCTTCCTGCTGTGCCACTTCCGCGCCGCTTGCCTTGCCGTTTGCAAGCATCTCACGCAGTCGCGCAACCTGCAGCGAATCAATGGTTATCTGTCTTCGTGCCACGTCGCACAGTTCCATGTCGTAGAGAATCTGCACGTATGCCTGTGCCACTTGCATGCTTATGTCGTTCTTTGCTTTTTCAAGGTCTGCCGTTGCAGCTTCAAGATTCAGCTCGTTAAGCCTTATTGTATTGGGTATTCTGAAGCCTGAGAACAGCGGAACGGTAGTGCCGAGGCTGAACGATGTGCTGCTCGTGTTGGTGTTTGAGTAGGTGTTTTCAGACGTCAATCCTCTGCCGAACGACCAGTTCTGCGATGCCGATGCGCTAAGGTCGGGCAGTCGGCTGTTTTTAGCCGTGCTCAGGTCAATCTTCCTCTGCATGCGTGTAACGTCTTGCTGCTTCACCGTTATGCTGTTTTCTATGGCATAGTCGATGCACTCTCTGAGTGTCCACTGCCTTGAAGTCTGGCTATATGCAGACACGGCTGCCATGAGCGAAACCGTTAGAAATATTGTTTTCATGCCAATTGTTGTTTTATCGTTGTCTACTTGTCCGCTACCTTCTGTGGCCCGCGAATCTTGTCTTTGGCTGTTATGCCGCTTTTTATCTCTATGTCAACGCCGTTGCCCAGCCCTGTAGTGACTTTCCGCCTATCGTAGGCAACGTCTTTGCCTGTGCCTTTTATGACATACACGAAGGCGTCTTCACCGTCGAACTCTACGGCACTCTCTGGTATGGTGAGCACGTTCTTTGCGCTTGCAAGCACAATCTCGGCGTTTGCGCTGTAGCCAGAGCGAATCTTGTTGCCTTCAGGCACGCTGACTGCAGCCTTTATCTCAAACTGGTTAGCGCCGTTGTTCTCGGTGGCTTTAGGCGAGATGTATTCAAGAGACGCGTCGAACTTCAGATTCTCCAGCGCACCGATGGTTATCTTCATCTTCATTCCGGCAAAGAGTTTTCCCACTTCTGTCTCGTCTATGTTGCCCCTGAAGATAAGGTCGTTCATGTCGGCAACAGACGCTATCGTGGTGCCTTCGTTGAACGTGTTGCTGAGAATGACCGAGTTTCCCACTTTTACGGGAATGTCGAGTATTATGCCGCTTATGGTAGAACGTATCAGCGTGCTGCTGGCATTGGCGTTGCTTTTCGACACTCCGTCGCGCACAACCTCTAGCGCGTCGACTGCTGCAAGCTTCTCTTCCTTGGCTTGGCTTAGCGTCTGCCTCACCTTGTCATACTCGTCTGCGCTTACTAGCTGCTTGTCGTAGAGGTTCTTTTCGCGCTGGTGGTCTATTTCAGCCTGTTTTAGATTGATGTCGGCAAGGCGCACTCTGCTCTCGGCAGAACTCAGTTCGCCCATGTCGGGTATTACCTTCACCTTGGCTATCACCTCGCCTTCGTTCACGTAGTCGCCTGCCTCTTTGTATATCTCGGTTATGATACCGCTTATCTGCGGCTTGATGTTCACCTCGTCGCGCGGCTCTATCGTTCCGGTTATGACGGTAGTGTTGCTGATGTCTCCACGCTTTGGGGTAAACTCCTCGTATACCGTAGGCTGTGGCTGTGACTTAAGATAGAGGAACACAAACGTAAGTACAAACACCAGTACTACGAGTGTAGCGATGATTAGCTTAAAATACTTTTTCATATCTGTCGTTTTTTTTTTTTTTTTTATTTTTTTTGGTTATGATTTTCTTGATGTTTTAGTTATAAGCTTCAGCATGTTTCATTATTAGTTTGTGGATGTTTGAGTAATGTTTTTTATTT
>JAUNIZ010000257.1 GCA_030523165.1 Prevotellaceae bacterium | reverse complement strand
TCCCCGAAGGGGGCAAACCTCTGTAACCGCATGCAAGCGATAGCGTGGCTTGCGGTAGAATGAAGTATGAGCTATAACTCAGGTCACCAAAGGTGGCCAACTTGCGAAGCAAACATTACTGCTGGTCTACGACCTGCAGACACACACTATCTCATTTCTCCGCAGGTCTTCGACCAGACGGTTACATGAAGTTCGCCACCCTTCGGGGACGATGTAGTAGATGTCAGCATAAAGTCTGAGGGTAACGCTATGCTCACCCTCAGTTACAGAGGTTTGCCCCCTTCGGGGACCCACAGCAGTTTGTATTCTACTATATAATTTGCCCTGTCGCTTGCGTTAATTAACGGTGTTGAAAACTATCGTATTGCCTGTAGTGCCAGTGCAGATTTTTCTTACGAACAGCGCAGCATCCATAGATTCGTCTACTATCGTCATTTCTGGGTCAAGTCGTTCCTTGCGCTTGTCGATGTCGATATGCATGTGCACCTTGTCTTTGCTCACGCTTACCACACCATGATGCAGAGTTTTGCTCACCGTCGGAAGTTTCGGGCGTGACCCTATCCTGTGCATCAGGAAGTCGCCGAAGCCGTCAGCAGTCAGACGAAGGCTGCCACGATGACGTTTGCCGTTGTTTACCATTCGCAGATAATCGTTTTCGAAAATAGCGATTTTCACTATACGAACATTCTCTGTATCAATGTTTACGTTGTTTGCGATATTTATGTTTATCGCGCTTGTTATATTATTTTTCATAATTCTTTGTTTTTAATTGTTGATTTTTCTGATGTCTGTAACGGTGATTTCCTGATATGTCTTGTCGTTGTGCTCGCTTGTAGTGAAGCTGAGAGCAGCAGCCACAAGGTCGTCTTTATAGAGCTGTAGAGTAGCATTGTTGCCGAACAGCGAGCACACATATTCGTTTGCCCACGCGTTGCCCATTTCCTTAAGCAACACCACTCTTTTGTTTATCGTTCCGCTTTCTGCCTTCTTGCTCGGCACTTGGAACATATCACCGCAATTTATAACTTTAAAAAGATTTATAGTTGTCATATCTTTTATTATTAAATTCACACTAGTGGTCTTGTCATTCTGCTTCGGTCTGCCGGCATAAATTAACTTGTTGCATAAACGACTTTGCCCACAGAACTCCATCGTGGAATTCCGATAGCAAAGTTAATCAACAATGCAAGGAAAGGCACAAAAAAAACTACACCAAAAACACTTTAGGTGTAGTAGGTGTAGTGAAAATCTTTTTAGGTGTACTAAGTTAGGTGTAGTAGGTGTAGTGTTTCGTTATCGCTCTATTATTATTTTCGACTTGTGATGTATAAATCTTGATGTTCCGTCAGCGTGGCGTTTCAGATATTCAGACCTGTCCTTTATTGTGCCGTCATAGCCGATGGTCGCGAAAGTGTCTCTTACATAGTCAGCCATTTCACGATAAACCTTTCCCGTTGTCTGCTGGGCTGTCGTGTCACCGTTCCACTCGTATGAAGGCGTTTTCTTGAATTCCTGTTTCAGGTGCTTGAAATCCCTTGTTCCCCAGCTCCAGCCAAAATTGTGTTCAACCCATCTGATAAATGGTTCTCCTTTCCTTTTTGGAACCCAGTCTATTTCTTCCAATACCTTGTAGACAATGAACCAGTCTTTTGCCTCGCGCATCCGCTTCGTGTGCTCATCGCCATATCTGGCTATTATCTTCCTTATGCCTTCTTTCACTGCGTTCATGTCGAGAGCATCGTTAAAGATGCTGTCAAGGCGTTCATCGTCGGCTTCCTCTGCCGTTGTACAGACTTGCTGTGAGTCATTGTCAACTATCTCTTGCGCATCTATTATTTTCCATCCCTGCGTGTCGCTCTGTTTCCTCTGGTTGCCGTTGCCGTAATTGCCAGTTGCGATGTAGTTGAATACACAGTCGTCGAAATAGTTTCCGTAATTGTTGTTTATTTCTACATTGAAATTGTCCTTCTTGTTGTCCATAGCATTATCATGATTGTTCTATTCTATTCATTTCTGGAACCAATGCGCTTTGCCCGTTTATGGTGCAGTCAGAATACTGTGCTGCGCCAGGCATAGCAAAGTTGACACTTGTTTTTCTCGGAGCGATGTTCACGCCGTTTATCTCGTCAATTTTATCTCTCAATAGCTTAATCTCTTCCTTGTAGTTGTAACCACCGTTTTCGTTGAATCTGCGAAGTATGTCAAGAATAGAACTGATTGTGCCGACATCATTTGTTTCCAAGGCTATTCTCACAATATCGCCTACATCAATCTTCGGCTTTTCGCTTCCAAAGTCTATGCCGAGCGTCACGCACCTGTAGTCGGTTGCCCTTATGTGGTTGCCCTTCGCTTCTTCGATACGCTCTTCATTGCTTATTGCGTTTCTCATCTTGGCGAAGAGAGTGTGGGCATTTAGCTTTTTTCCCAGTTCATGCCTCAACTGTTTGTTTCTCACCAATCTTGACTCACTGGGCATTGCTGCCAGCATATATGCCACTAAGGTCAGCACCTCGCAGACGGTGAAGGCTGCCATGCTCTCCGTTCTCCTTATAACGGTTTTTGAAGCATCGTCGGCTATGAACATGTATTTGGCAGAATACTCTCTGCACAGCTGCAGAATCTCCACCTCTGGCTTTATGGAAGAGCCAAGCCGCTTCATAACGGATAGAGCCTCACACCATGCTTCTATAGGCGATATGCAGCTGCGAGTCTCGACATCTGCTGCAGGTCTGTAGATTACACGAAACAGACTGTCGTCCATGCAGAGGGGAAACAGCGATGTCTTTATTTTCTGCGGAAGCCTGTGATAATATTCCGGGTTATTGCTTGTCATAGAAAATTCTTATATTGTCAAGATATCTTTTTATTTCATAAAACTTTGACATGAACATGTCGTCATTGTTCAAGTCCTTTAGGACATTGTCGCTCAGTTCCTCATATATAGGGCTTTCTTTGTTTACCTGTATGAATCTCTTCTCTCCTACAGGCTTTACCTTGATAGGCTTGCCGCTGGCTGCACAGGCGTCAATGGCTTGCATTATAAACTCCATATCCCTTGTAAGCGTCAGCGGCTCGCCGTTCTGCCCAGGCAGTTTCAATACAGGCTCGCTGTTTGTCTGCTTAGCAATATTGCCGAAAAGCCTGTCAACCCTTTCGGTAATCTCCGGCATGTTAGGATAAGGGAAATGAAACGCCACCTCGGCTATACCCTTACGGTATCTGCTGATAACATCCCAGAACTTCTCTCTCGAGTATTTGGCGTTTACAGATACCTTCATTCTCTTTCTGCGCAGAAAAGCGTTGATGTTGCTTTCAAGCAGCCTTGCAGCCCTTGCTGTCTTGTGAAAAGCCTTGCGGTATATCTCAATACTGACAGACTGGCGACCTTCCTTGCGGTTGTCGATTATCACCAGACACGATGGCTGATCGGGCTCGTCAAGCACCTCAAAGTCATATTCACGTTCTCTCGACTTGTTCTTGTTTGAAAGACGCAGCACTATCACTCCGTCTTTATTGAGCAGAGTCTTTACGCCATACTCTTTGTCGTCATTCGTGAAAGTAAACGACTGACCGTTTCTGCTAAAGTATTCTTCCAGCATCTCATGACGGTTAGCGTAAGCATCGTTCAGCGAAATAGGTTCTGAATTGCTGAACAAATCAGCTTCTTTTGCCTCTGTGATAGGCGAAAACATATATGTATATATAACGAATGTTGCCATATTAAGAAGATATTAGATATAAATGCAAATGTACAAAATATATGCCATATCATGTAATATATTTGAACATTTATATTCAAATGTTTTTAGGCACAAAATATATGACAATCATGCCACCGTGTCAGCATTGTCATGACAGGCTTGACATTTTTTCTACAAGAAATATGTCATAATGATTTTCCATGATGATATATTTTTAATATAATTCGTAAAGCATTTTTACTTTACCCAATTAATGCTTTCTATAGGCAAAGGAGTAAAAGGTTGACA
>JAUNIZ010000256.1 GCA_030523165.1 Prevotellaceae bacterium | reverse complement strand
TTTTTGCTCAAATATTGCGTGTCTTCAGAAATTCATGAAAAATGAAAAGAAAAAATGTAAAGCTTTTGCAGCTATAATAATTTGATTATTAGATGATTATATATAAAACAAATTTTGGTTTTGTCAGAAAATATATAAAAAGCGATATTTTATATTTAATTTTTGCTGAAAAAAAAGTATATCAGAAGCGCAAAATTAAGTACAAATTTTATTAAAATCTATCTTTAAAGATTATCTGAAATAAAAAAAAGAACTATCTTTGCATTAGCTAAGATGCATCTCGGCATGCGGTTATGCAAACGTAAGTAGATTCCGTATTCGTTTTGTGTCGTCTTCACATCGTAATCTTTATGCACTCGGTTAAAAATGGGCATAGACGCCTGTCACCGTCTGCATTATTTTATTAAGTATTCACATAGTAGGTATATGGCTAAGTACAACATCAATTTCAACAATAACAAGGAGGCAGCATACCGCGCCCTTGTTAGTAAGAAGAGAATGAAAGAACTTAAAGAAGAGATTATCAACGTAATTGTCAAGCAGAAGAAGTATAAGGATAAAGAATATTCTGCAAAACAGCTTGCAGAAGAACTTGAAACCAACACTCGCTATATCTCGGCAGTTGTCAGCGTTTGTTTCGGAATGAACTATACTTCTCTTGTAAATAAATATAGAATAGACCAGGCTAAGGTTCTGTTGGCTAACAGGCGTAATGCAGGTTTGCGTATGGAAGAGATTAGCGACATGGTCGGATTCTCTAACCGTCAGTCTTTCTATGCAGCATTTTATAAGTTCACGGGAATAACACCGAGAAAATATAAGATGGATTGTCTTGACGGAAAAAAGCCAGGCGCTGCAGACAAGGAAAACAAATAACACATGATATGTTCAAGCCGCAGTATTCTGACGGGCTTGGAAGTTAGGAACAAAACACATGAGCGTTATCGACTTCAAATACAGTGACGAACGTTTTGCCGATATCCAGATGCTGAGATATCGGCTAGACAACTTTGACAGACTCACTTTGAAGCAGAAACTATTGGTATATTGCCTTTCGCAGGCAACTCTTTGGGGGCGGGATATAACTTTTGACCAGTTCGGTAAATATAATCTCAAGATACGAAAGGTTCTTGAAACCATATACCTTATATATAAAGGAGAGCGTGAATGTGAAGACTTCAATGCTTTTGAGATATATCTGAAAAGAGTCTGGTTTGCCAATGGCATATACCACCATTACGGAAGCGACAAGTTTGTTCCTGGTTTTTCTGAAGATTTCTTCTGCAAGGCTTTTCGTGAACTGCCTGAGTCGGCCCTTCCTACAGATGAATGCCAAACGGCAGAAGAACTGCTGAAAGAACTTGTCAGCGTGATATTCAATCCCGACGTCATGCCTGTCAAGGTAAACAAGAAAGACGGTGAAGACCTTGTTAAGACATCTGCCTGCAATTTCTATGAAAACGTTAGCCAAAAGGAAGTTGAAGAATACTACTCTTCTATAAAAGACGCTGACGATGACGAGCCGTTGTCTTATGGGCTGAATACAAGCGTAGTGAAGAAAGACGGTGTGATTAGCGAGGAAACATGGTATGCAGAAGGAAAATACGGCAAGGCTATCAAGCAGATAATCTATTGGCTTGAGCAAGCTGCAGATGTAGCTGATACCGGAAAACAACGCGAAATAATAGAATCTCTAATCAAATACTATAGATTCGGAAACCTGCGCGACTTCAACAAATACTGCATTGAATGGGTAGGCGATTGCGAGTCTCCTATAGATTTCATAAACGGATTCATAGAAGTGTATGATGATCCGTTGGGAATGAAAGGAACATGGGAAGGGCTTGTAGAATATCGCGATGAAGAAGGCACACGCAGAACAAAGCTTATAAGCGACAACGCGCAATGGTTTGAAGACAATTCGCCTGTTGACCCACGTTTCAAGAAAGCATGCGTAAAAGGTGTTTCTGCCAACGTAATATGCGCTGCAATGCTCGGTGGTGGCGAATACCCTTCTACGGCAATAGGCATCAATCTGCCTAACGCCGACTGGATTCGTGCACGTCATGGAAGCAAGAGCGTGACCATAAGCAATATAATATCAGCTTATGACGAAGCTGCAAGAGGCAACGGATTCAAAGAAGAATTTGTGATAGATGCCGAAACCATAGAACTGATAAAGAAATACGGTGAGATAGGCGACATTATACATACCGACCTGCACGAGTGTCTTGGTCATGGAAGCGGTCAGCTTTTGCCAGGAGTAGACCCTGATGCGCTAAAGGCTTACGGAAACACTATCGAAGAAGCGCGTGCAGACCTGTTCGGCTTATATTATGCTGCAGACGCAAAGCTCGTGGAACTTGGACTCCTTCCCGACATGGAAGCATACAAGGCAACGTATTATACCTATATAATGAACGGCATGCTTACACAGCTTGCACGCATAAAGAAAGGAAACAATATAGAAGAAGCCCACATGCGCAACCGTGCGCTTATATCACGCTGGTGCTATGAAGAAGGCAAGGCAGACAACGTGATAGAGCTTGTCAAGAGAGACGGAAAGACATTTGTCAAGGTCAACTCTTACGAAAAGCTGAGAGCGCTGTTCGCTCGTCTGCTTGCTGAAATACAACGAATAAAGAGCGAAGGCGACTATGACGCTGCACGACAGATAGTGGAGTCGTATGCCGTTAAGGTAGACGCTGATGTTCACGACGAGATTCTTGCCCGTTACAAGAGCTTGAACATACCTCCATACAAAGGATTCATCAATCCTGTACTTATACCGGTAAAAGACGAAAACGGAAATGTAACTGATGTTGATGTTGACTATACTGAAAGCTACGAACACCAGATGCTCCGTTACAGCAAGGAATATGCAACATTAATCTGACCTTGGTAATGAAAGAAGAAACACAAGAAAAGCTTCGTCAGATAAAGAGCCGTTTCCGTTTGATGATGAACGGTGTCGTTTCACAGTCAATGCGTGAAAAGGGTCTTGGCTACAAGATAAACTGGGGCATTGGTCTGCCTGTGCTAAAAGACATGGTAAAGGAATACGGCAAAGACTTCAGTCTTGCCATAGAACTATGGAAAGAAGACATACGTGAGTGCAGAATACTTGCCACAATGATAATGCCGTCGGAAGAGATGAGCGCTGATATGGTAAACCTATGGATAAGTCAGGTAGGCAATCAGGAAATAGCTGAAATGGCGTCTTTCAATCTTTTCCAGTATGTAGAAGGCGCAAAAGACTATGCCTTGCTGTGGATATCGAGCGACGACGAGCTGAAGCAGCTCTGTGGCTATTCGGTGCTTTCACGCTTGTTCATGCGTGGCGAGGAACTTTCAATACGTGAGATAAACGAATATTTCGACCAGGCACAAGTTGCGCTTGAAGGCGAAAGCCTGTCTGTAAGACATTCGGTTGCTGTATCGCTTTCACGTTTTTGTTCATTGGGCGATGAATATGAAAAATTACTTAAATCAGCATTTAAAACTTACGATTTAGATGTTTTTTGACATTAAGAAGACCTAATACCGAAATTTTTTGTACTTTTGTAGGCAAACCTGCATGTAGGAGAATGAAGAACAAGACCGAAGATGAAGCGAAGCGTATTCTGACCGACTATCTCGAACAGAATAATTGTCGCAAAACTCCTGAGAGATTTGCGGTGCTTGGTGCAATCTATGGGTTCAAGTCGAAGTTTTCCATACAAGATTTGATAAGTCGTATGATAGAGCTTCATTTCCCTGTGAGCCGTGCAACGGTGTACAACTCGCTGAAGCTTTTCGTAAGGCTTCGTATTGTTGTGTGCATCCGTTTACAGGAAGGTGTGTTCTATGAAGCATACCATGCAGACAATCATTGCAGCAAGATATGCACTGTCTGCGGCAAAATGACAGAGGTAAAGTCGCCCGAACTGCTGAATTTTGTAGGCGATATGCACTTGAAGCGTTTCCGCAAAGAAAACTTCACGATGTATATCTACGGAATATGCAGCACATGTCAGGCAAAGATAACG
>JAUNIZ010000255.1 GCA_030523165.1 Prevotellaceae bacterium | reverse complement strand
GAAAAATGAGGATAGCAATAATACAGCAATTGAATTTTAGAATAAATGAACAAAAATATACAGACAATATTGGATATGCTAGAAAGTAATACTTTTCAAAAAGGAGTATTATTGGATATTCTCAAATCTTATGGTGAAGGTATTGCATTGATGCCTATCAAGTTGTTTGCGAACCAAAAGATTTTAAGGACACGTAAAAATGAAGACGATGTCTTTGGGTATATTCATGAACTCTCATATCCACCGAAAGAGTATGCTCGTACAGACCGGGCATCAATAGGAGGTAAACCTATGTTCTATGCAAGCATTTTCACTAAAGAAGTTGAAAAGTCTCATGCATATCCAAGAATTATCAGCGCATTGGAAACAATCCCATTATTACGGGCTAAAGGAACTAGTGGACAAAATTTAATTACTCAAAGTGTTTGGATGATAGATGAAGAAGTTCATGCATATTCTTTCCCTTTATCTTCTCAATATAAGAGAGCTTGCTCGGAAATTAATATGCTTAACTCTGATTGGGATAAAGTTCTGAAGAATAAATATTCAGAAGACTCTATCGATTTCTTCTCATTTATAGGTGATTTGATGGCAAAACCTAACGAATCATGTCTTTATGAAATTACCGCAACTAGTATTGATTTCATATTAGAACATTTTGATTTTGATGGTGTCTTGTATCCATCGGTTCAGGCAGAAGGACAAGGTATGAATATTTGTATAAAGCCCGATGTCGTTGATAGTAAAATATCGTTTGCAGGTGCAGCTACAGAAGTGATTGTTAGAAATGGTGACAATTCTCAAATACATATATTAGGAAATACCCATATGATAACTAAAGATTCTTTTGAATGGGTTCTAACAAATGATGGGAAAATGTTTTTGCAGCAAATTGGCCTGTTAGCACCTTCCTTTCAAAATACCCCTATAGTTATTCGGGCAGAAAGCCTAATGTAGTGTTTAATATATAAAACGGATTATGAACACAAACACTCAAATAGACAAGATAGATAAAGTACTTTCTAAAATATCGGGCAAGGAGATGAAAGGCTTTGTGCGACAGTATGCAGCTACGCATGAGGACTTCGCTACCGCTTTGGTGGAAAAATATTGGAAGCCAGAGCGTGGTAACTATAAGGAACAGGTGGAAGCTTGCTTTGCCCATGCCGGTGTGTTGGGTAAGAGATTTGGGCAACCCCAACTGGACTGGAGGAAGATAGAGCAAGACCTGGCTGCTATGCTGAGGAAAGCCAAGAGCATGAAGAAGAAAGGTAATCTGATTGATGCTGCCTTGATAGCTGGATATGTGATGACTATCACTTGCCGAGAGTTCAAGCACGACCATCTGGCTTATACTCCTGCCAGATATGATGTTTGGGCAGAGGAAAACAAGATGTTAAAGGACATTGTCACCCAGTCGGCAGACATGGTGAGGGAGTTGTTAATCAATAGTGATGAGATAGAGGAGGATTCTCGCTTAGGTATGCTTGGGGAGATAGCAGAGCAATGTGAGGATATTGGTGATAACTATTTCATGCGCTTTGAGTGGTTTGTGGATGAGGCAATGCCTGTGCTTTGCGGTGATGACGAAAAGGCGTATCTGGCTCATATCAGCAAGCGACAGAAAAACAAGAAAGAGAAATACTTCCATTATCGCTATTACATTCAAAAGGCTGATTACTGGGCAGCGCATGGGAAACGTGCAAAGGCAGAGAAGCTGATGTGGGAGAAACGTGATGATGAGAATATCCGTGACCATTATATCGACAGCCTCATTGAATGGGGTGAGTATAAGAAGGTTGTGGAGGTGATAGACGATAATAAGGATGACTTTCACTCCTACTCCAAGAAATGGGAGGATAAAGTGGTGAGGGCATTGAAACTATCAGGTGATAAGGATTGGCTGATAGAAGAATGCAAGAAACGATTTATCGTCAGTGGGTATCGAATCAAATATTACGAGGCTCTGAAAGAGGTGATAGACAGAAATGAATGGCCTGCCTTCTTTGATGAGCTTTGGAAAATGCCAAATTGGGAGCATGATTATGAAGATGCGGAAGCCAAGATCCTCATCAAAGAGAATCGGTTGGATTTACTCAAGGACATGTTTGAACATAAGCATTGGAACCTGTGGGAACTTTATCCTGAATATATCAAGTATGTACCCAAGCAAGACCAAGCCTTTGTGGGTGAGATACTATTCAAGGACATCAAGAGATTGGCTTTGCTCAAAGAAAAACCAAAGGAGTTCAACTGGTTGTTGGGACAAATAGAGAGGGTAATGAGAAAGTCTGCTGCTGTAGATAAAATTATCAAGAATGGTATCAGACAGCTTATTGCGGATTATCCCGACAAATATTATTTCAAGAGTTATTTGGGAAGCATTTTGTAGAAATGTTTAATGTTTAGTGCTTATTTAGCGGAATGACAAGAGAAGAATTTGTAGAGAAATGGCAACATCAGCATTATCCAACGATGGATTTACGGGCTGAGGTGCCTTTCTATTACGATATATATCAAAGGATTTGCTCCGTTGCGAAAGATGGAAGCAAGAAAATCAATGAATTTTATGTCATCCAGATACTGTTGTATGTGGAGAACATGGGACATCTGAAATTGGACGGTGTATATGCCCAGCTGTACCGCCGTTCGGAGGATATGGTGGGACATTGGTGCGGACTGATGGAGTTGTCAGCTCCAACAGTGAGCGCAGTGAAGATGATTGTGGGTGAAGCCATTGGAAAAGCACCAGAGAGCGGTCTGGTGAAATGGGTTCAAGAGAGCGTGGCATCTCATGATTTCAACGAATTGAAGTCTGTGGCTTTGTTCTTTGCCCATGCTGACTTGGCTGTCGGCTTGCTCTTTCCGAACAGTCATTACCGGGAAGAGGTGTATCTACAGCTCTTCAATGAGGATAGCAGGATTGCATCCAACATGGTGTCCTCTGACTTTGCTTTCAACTGGACGGATAAGGAAGGAGTAACGGTGATGCAACGCCTCGGACATTGCTTTGAGCGGATGGGAGATGCGGTTACGGCACATTCCCTTTCCACTATCAGAGGTATTCGATTGGACTGCTACCGTGTGGTGGCATCGAAGGATGGCAAGTTGACCTTGATGAACAAGGATAACGAGCAGTACGCTCCTGTTGTTGTCACGACTCCTATGCCTGATGGACACCAAGAGAAGTGTCTTATATGTCAGATTGTGGGATGGAATGGTGAATATTATATCAATGGTTCTGGCATGTGGATGGATATGGCTGTCTATGAAAGATGGGACAACAAGAAACTATGGGATGGTATCGAGGAGGATGAGCGTGATGACTGTTCTTGTTCCTACTTCACGACACCTTCTGGTGAGCATGTAAGTTGCTATGAAGATGCTTATGGTGAGGAAGATCCTGATGAGATTTCAGATTTCGATTTATGGGGAAATCTTGATTTCAATCTTGGTGAGGACCCTATTGAGGCGGAAGCAGCAAGGAAGCGGAAGCGTAACAGAGAGGAAGGTCGTAAGCAACCGAATTACAAGTACAAGCCTACTGGTAAGAGTCCTTCACAATATTTTGTAAGAAAGATCAATGAGGTGTTTAAGTGGACGGTGGAGGATTCCACTGACCTCAACTATGGTTTGCGTGTGTTAGAAGGTTGGATGAAGCAAGCGCATGTTTATCTGGAAAGCAACAACTATGCTTATGCTAATTTTATCGCCTCTTCTATTGTCTTCAGTGGTGCCAACTACTCAGATTGGTATATTGCTGACTATCCGAAACAGGCTACTCGCATGAAGAAGATTGTGCGTGATGGCTATGAAGTAGTAATGGAGACATTACCACACGACCCTTCCAACTGGAGAGAAGCCTTTGCGAAGATGTTGAAGCAATTGAAGTCTTATGGTTGGGAGATTTTCAAAAGCAAAGGGACTTTTGACCTTGATAAAGCCATCAAGGATGTTGAGAATCTATTGAAGAAATAATTTCTTTGGAATGAAGGAAATCAAGCTATTTGATTACCAAGAGGATATGAAGGAACGGATTGAG
>JAUNIZ010000029.1 GCA_030523165.1 Prevotellaceae bacterium | reverse complement strand
GACTTACCTATCCAAAACCCACTATTGAATAATAAAAAAACGACTCTATAATACGTTCCGGTATACTTATTCCTGACTTTTTCTCTATAAGCAATGAGAAACTGACAGTACAAGAAGCCGTAGATTCATTTGTATCGAAGTATGTCAGCGACTACAAAAAGGATTATGGGGAAATGTACAGGGCAGACAATGCTCACGGCATATCATATAATTGCGAATATGTAGTAAAGACACACGTGGACAATGACAATGAGAAATACTATACATACATTGCCGATACATATTTCTATGGCGGTGGCGCACATGGCTCATCATTCGTAATAGTTAAGAACATCAATGTGAATACAGGCAAGATTGTCTCATTGAAAGACATCTTTGTTCCGGGATATGAAAAGGCTCTATGCGACATTATAATCAAGAAAATATGCAAGAAGTTTGACGCAAAGAATCTTGAAGACCTGAGAAGCAAAAGCGTGTTCTATGGAATTGACGTATATCCATCACAGAACTTCATTATTGGAGAAAAAAGCATTACGTTTATTTACTCGCCAGATGAGATTGCATTCCACGCAGCAGGCGAAATAAGGGTAGAAATAAACAACTCTGACATTAAGGATATTTTAAAGAAACAAGATTAGAAAATGGATTTAATATTAAAATATTTCCCAGACATAACAGAAACTCAACGCAGTCAGTTTGAAGCATTAGACACTTTGTATCATGAGTGGAACCAGAAAATCAATGTCATTTCTAGGAAAGACATTGATTCCTTGTATGAACACCATGTGTTACATTCGCTGTCTATTGCCAAAGCATTGTCTTTCAGACCTGGTACCAAGGTTCTTGACTTAGGCACAGGAGGCGGTTTTCCTGGCATACCTCTTGCTATTATGTTTCCTGACGTACAGTTCCGACTTATAGACGGTACGGGCAAGAAGATTACGGTTGTAAAAGAGGTAGCTAAAGCCATAGGACTAAAGAACTGCGATGCACAGCATCTGAGAGGTGAAGACGAAAAAGGCAAATACGATTTCGTGGTTAGCCGTGCTGTAATGCAGATGCCAGACCTTGTGAAACTGATAAAGAAAAATATCAGAAAAGAGCAGCGCAACTCGCTTCCTAACGGTCTGATATGCCTAAAAGGCGGTGATACGTCAGGTGAAACCCAGCCTTTCAGACACATTGTAGAAACTACAGAACTCACGACAATGTTTGAGGAGGAATGGTTCAAGAACAAATATCTGATATATCTTCCTCTCTAAATATACAGGAAACTATATCTTGCATGATTTAATTACATCAATTTCATATAGAATCATATATGCTCAATATACAGAGATTTGAATGTAACATGTTTCAGGAGAACTGCTATGTGGTAAACGATGAAACAAACGAGTGCGTAATCATTGACTGCGGTGCTTTTTATGATGAGGAAAAAGAAGCTGTAACAAGATATATTAAAGACAAAAAGCTTAAGCCAATACACCTTCTTTGCACTCATGCACACATAGACCACAACTTTGGTAACGGTATAATATTCAATGTTTTCGGACTAAAGCCTGAAGTAAGTATTGAAGACAAGATACTGATGGAAAGACTGCGCGAACAGGCTATGACATTCATAGGACTTAATTATAAAGAAGATATTCCCGCTGTAGGAAAATTCTTTTCCGACAATGAAAGAATCACCTTCGGCACACATACGTTCAGCATCATCGCAACACCTGGCCATACACCCGGTTCTGTTTTTTTCTATTGCCAAGAGGAAAAAGTGGCTTTCTCTGGCGATACATTGTTCAAAATGAGTATAGGAAGAACAGACTTTGAACTTGGCAACTTCAACTCTATCATGGATAGTCTGCACAAAATTGCAGAGACATTGCCGTCAGATACAGTTATACTGCCAGGACATGGACCTGAGACCACTATTAAGAATGAAAGGATGTTCAATCCTTACATGAAATAAATATCACAAAAGCAAAGTGGCAAAGACAGAAAAAATAATATTAGGAATAGACCCTGGCACAAACGTAATGGGCTATGGACTGCTAAAGGTCATTGACAACAAGGCTGCCATGATGGCTATGGGAGTCATTGACCTTCGTAAAATGATCGATCCATACCTGCGTCTGGGCAGGATATTTGAAAGGATAACGAGCATTATCGAGGAGTTCTTGCCTGATGAAGTAGCTATTGAAGCGCCTTTTTTCGGAAAGAACGTACAGTCTATGCTTAAACTTGGCAGAGCACAAGGCGTAGCTATAGCTGCTGCAATACATCGTGATATACCTATTCACGAATATGCACCGCTTAAAATAAAAATGGCTCTGACTGGCAACGGACTGGCTTCCAAGGAGCAAGTAGCAGGAATGCTCAAACGTCTGCTCAACCTTAAGGATGAGGATATGAATCCATTTATGGACGCGACAGACGCTTTGGCTGCAGCATATTGTCATTTCATGCAGTCAAATGCACCGGTTTCAACACATTCTTACCGCAGTTGGAAGGATTTCGCAATAAAAAACAAAGACAGAATAAAATGCAAAGAATTATAAATATAGAACAAGGAGTGCCTCGCATGCCGGAATGGCGCATGGCAGAGCCTGTTGACTTTCAGTTAAACGACAAGGAACACATTGCAATCATCGGTCCGAATGGTGGAGGAAAAACCATGTTCGTGGATATCATAACAGGCAGACATCCTCTTCTCATGAAGAATCCTGAGTATGATTTCACGCCAAGCAAGAAAGAACTGGTATCAGACAATATAAAATATATATCTTTCAAAGACTCTTACGGTGCAAGCGACAGTGCGTATTATCTGCAACAGCGATGGAATCAGCATGACATAGACGAGAATACCCCTACTGCAGGCAAGCTTCTTGAAGAGGCTTACAGCATGTCAGGCGAGGATACAGAGGAACACCGCAATCTACAAAAACATCTATATGAACTTTTCCATATAGAACATCTGCTCGACAAATACATAATACTGCTTTCCAGCGGTGAACTCCGTAAGTTCCAGCTGACAAAGACACTGCTTTCAGACCCGAGAGTGCTTATCATGGATAATCCTTTCATAGGTCTTGATGTAGAAACCCGTGAGCAATTAAAGGAACTTCTATCTATATTGTCTAAAGAACGAGCATTACAGATAATTATAGTGCTGTCTAAAGTTGACGACATACCTTCATTCATTACCCATATCGTGGAAGTGAAAGACATGAAAGTCGGTAGAAAGCAAACAGTAGATGAATATATAAACAGTCCCAAAAACAATGTTGACGGTTCACTGTCATCAGAACTTAGAGAAGCGATTATAAACCTTCCATATAAAGACAACGAGTATCATGCCGACAAAGTTGTGGAAATGAACAATGTCAGCATACGCTATGGCGAACGTACAATATTAAAGGAACTCAACTGGACCGTAAACAACGGTGAAAGATGGGCGCTTTCCGGACAGAATGGAGCAGGAAAATCAACACTGCTTAGCCTAGTTTGCGCTGACAATCCACAGAGTTACGCATGTGATATAGCACTCTTTGGAAACAAGAGAGGTTCTGGCGAAAGTATCTGGGACATAAAGAAACATATAGGATATGTATCTCCTGAAATGCACAGAGCATACAAACACGACATACCGGCAATAAGGATTGTTGCAAGCGGTCTGAAAGATTCTGTAGGCCTGTATGCAAAACCTGATGAGAAAGAGTATGATATGTGCAAGTGGTGGATGAATATATTCGGCATCAGTTCTATTGCTGAGCGCACGTTTCTCAAGCTTTCAAGCGGTGAGCAGCGTCTTGTTCTACTAGCGCGTGCTTTTGTCAAAGACCCGGAACTGCTTATTCTAGACGAGCCATTCCACGGACTTGACAACAACAAACGCAGAATGGTAACCGATATTATCAATGCTTTCTGTGAGAGAAAGAACAAGACACTGATAATGGTTAGCCACTATCAGAACGAGCTTCCCGAATGTATTGACCACAGCATTTGGCTTAAACGAAATGTATAGTGCAATATGCAACTCATTTTAGTCATTATAATACTTGCAATAGCTATCATATATGCAGCATACCGCATATACAAGGCTTTGACAAACCATAATGACGGATGTGCCAATTGCCCGCTAAGCGATGCTTGCAAGAAGAACAAAAAGACAAATTGCAAATAACTTGTATAGAGAAAAAGAAATTGTTATAAACATTTATGCAATAGTCTGAATGTACAGACAATTGCAAATGACATGCTGAAACTTGTAAGTAAAACAAAATTCGTTCCTCTTTTATTTTGTATTTCGCAAGACTTGCTGTATCTTTGCATAAGATAAGCTGCATCTCGGCATAACGCCCAAACTTGTTTTGACGATTCTGCTCTCGATTTGCACTATCTTTGCATAAGATAAGCTGCATCTCGGCATAACGTCCAAACAAGTTTTGGCGATTCTGCTCTCGATTTGCACTATCTTTGCATAAGATAAATTCAGAGGCTAATATCGCACATTAATGATAATTATCGGAAAGTGGTCTTTGTATAACGATGCTTAGACCGCTTTCTTATTTTAAATCATAAGTAGCAAACACCACTAATGTGGAAATAAAAGATTATCTGTGCAGCTATACATATAACATGAAGATAGTTATGAAAAGTAGATATTTTCTATTATTAATAATGGTTGTCTCAATGTTCATGATTTCCTGCGGTCCGTCATACGACGAACAGAAAAGGATTTCAAGGGCAGAACAGGCAAAACGACAGAAGGAAGATTCTCTGGCGCTGAAGATAGGTGTGCTCCCTACCCTTGATTGTCTTCCTATATATGTTGCAAAAGAGTATGCCTTGTTTGATACAGCAAAGGCAGACATTCGCCTTAAATACTTCAAGAAACAGATTGACTGTGATGAGGCATTGAAGAAAGGACGCCTTGAAGGTGCTGTAACAGACATCGTAAGAGCAGAAAGAATGAAAGACAAAGGCATAGCACTTGACTATCTTACGGCAACAAATGCTTACTGGCAACTTATCAGCAACAGAAAGGCACGTATAAAGACATTAAAACAGCTTGACGACAAGATGGTTGCAATGACTCGTTTTTCAGCTACGGCACTGTTGGCAGACTATGCAGTTGATAGCGTCAAACTAAAGAACGAGAATGTTTTCAGAATACAAATCAATGACGTTACATTACGTTTGCAGATGCTTCTGAACAACGAAATGGACGCTTTGCTACTTACGGAACCGCAAGCAACCACTGCTCGACTTTACAAGAATCCTGTGCTGATGGACAGCAATAAAAAGGACATGTATTTTGGTCTGATAGCTTTCAAGACAAACTCAATGAAGGACAATCGCAGGAAACAGCAATTGGAAGTATTCGCCAAAGGATATAATTCGGCATGTGATTCTATAAATAAACATGGGTTAAAACACTATGCTAATATAATCAGCAAATACTGCAATACAGACGAAAAGACCATTAATGCTTTGCCTAAGATAAAATTCAAACGCATTATAAGCCCACGTCAAAAAGACATTGATACAGCTAGAAAATGGTTGGGTAAGCAATAATAGATAAGTAAAACAAACGCTCTCTTCAGACAATTATAATAATGGAAACGCTTTTTAATGGTATCTTCAATGATTTAAACAATAATGTACTTGGACGTAGCCTACGTGAAGTACGCAAGTTTATTGACGCTCATCCATACATGATGTATGATGACGGGCTTGAAGATATAGAGCGCGACTACGGTCTGATGCTAGACTATATGAAGAGAGGCTTTGCTGACGAGCATCGTAAGAGTGTTTACAAGAGCCTTATTGACAGGTTATATATTTTTGTAAGCAACCTATATCTTGCATATCGCATACAGAACAGTCCTTTCTATACTGAAGCGTCACGAAAATCCATAAACCAGTCATTTTCTAACGATAGAATTAAGAATACTTTGGAAAGCTTTGTGACAGATGTTGCGATGCTTTCTCTTGAACCAGAAAGCACAAGAAAGGAAAAGGAACGTGTGGTTTATAGCAACCATAACAGTTTCAGGCAGTCATTATTCTGTTATCTTGCTGTGTCAAGACAATGGACAGAGAATGATTCTGACTTCTTCAAGAATCTTCTGCTTTCACCTGTCATTGACGTTATTGATGCCCAATTGATTGTAAGTGCACTGACATTGGCGGTCATGAACAACATGGACATAAACAAGTTTGCCGTATTGATTAACGTATATCTTGAAACAAACAATGAAAAGATACGTCAAAAGGCACTTGTAGGATGGGTTTTCTCTCTGTCTTCAAAGATAAGAATACACGATAAGCTGCAACAGCTGATAAAGGAAGCACTTAAAGACGAGAACGTAAAGAACGAGCTTGTAGACTTGCAGAAACAGATATTCCTTTGTATGAACGCTGAAAAAGATACAGACAAAATACAGCGTGATATAATGCCTGATATTGTAAAGAACAACAATCTGAACATTACAAGGTTCGGAATATCCGAGAAAGAGGAAGATCCGATGGCTGATGTTTTTGACCCAGGCGCTTCTGACCGTTTGATGGAGAAGATGGAAGAAAGTTTCCAGAAAATGATGAACATGCAGAAAGCAGGTTCTGACATATACTTTGGAGGTTTCTCACAGATGAAACGCTTCCCCTTCTTCTATAATCTCGCCAACTGGTTCTGCCCTTTCTACAAAGAACATCCTGAGATATCAAAGACTGCCGACATAATGAACGGAGGCGCACTTCTCGACAATATCCTTTCTAACGGCCCGTTCTGTGACAGCGACAAATATTCCTTTGCCATTGCCTTGTCATCTGTAATAAGACAGATTCCTGAAGGCATGCGTGAGATGTTGGGATCAAAAGACATACTCGGTCCCACCATGAGCAACGAGGAACAACAGAGCCCTGCATACATTAGAAGAATGGTTTTACAGGATATGTACCGCTTCTTCCGTCTATATCATCAGCGCAACGAGCTTGTGAATCCTTTCGACAATGACAACTGTATATTTGTTTCAAATCCCGTATTTGCCGATACAAGCCTATGTTCAGCATACTCGGAAATAGCCTATTTCACACTGAAATACAAGAATATTGACGCATTGAAGACTCTGCTTGACTGTTACTATAACCCGAAGGATATAAAATGCCTGTTGATTCATGGCATCTTTGAACTTGACTACAACAAAGATCCTCAAAAGGCTATAGAACATTTAGAGATGCTCTATATACAGGATCCTAAAAACAAACGTGGTTTATCGCTACTTGCACGTGCCCATTTTGAGCTTGGAAACTATGAGCATGCAGTAGTATATTACGAGGAACTGTATTTGCTTGACAAGCTAAACAAAACTATTACACTTAATTTCAGCATAGCATTGTCTAAGGCTAAACAATACGATAAGGCAAGAGTATTGATAAATATTTTGACTCATGAAGACAACCTGCCAATAAATGTAGCAAGAGTGTTGGCTTGGATTCATATGGGACAGAATAAACTGGAACGTGCAGATAGGGAATATTCATACATTCTGAACAGCGACGAAACTGAAAACGGCGATTATCTTAATGCCGGTTACTGCAAATGGTTCATGGGAGATATAGCATCTGCCATAGAAATGTTCAATAGCTTCATAAGCGCAAGCAAGAAAACTGCGTCAGGAAACAATCAGATAGATATAGAATCTGAAATGAAGAAAGATTATGATATCCTCACTGACCACGGAATAACCGATGTTGATTTCAGGCTAATGATTGATATATTGTCTGAATAAATATTCACTTTTCTGCATAAATATACATTTCCGTTTTTCTGAAATCAGGACAAACATTTTTTGCGAAATAGAAAAACAGATGCTCAAAATTAGGCTTGAATTTGATAACCTATGCGGTAATTTCAGATAAAAGCATAGGTTATTGTCAAAAACCTATGCTATTTTTACCGAAAACTGCCCATATTTTTAGTTGCAAACACGGTGTTTACTACCTAAAAACACGGCATTTATAGCATGTTACAGCCTGTTTTGTACTGTTATCTTATGCACAAAAACTACCGAATGCATGTAAATCACTGTGTATAAACATTTTAATTATGCACACGTTTTTAGGCGTTATTTGCGTCCACGACATTTTTATTTCAAAAAACAGCCCTTCTCAGCGCGTTAACGAGATAATTTTCAATTTTTGAGGACACGTAATTCTGCATAAATATGCAAAATCACGTGTCTGAGATGTGCTATTTGAATTGTGTATTCACATATATACAAATTATTCTAGTGAGGATTACTTTTGATTTTATGAATAATATTGTTCTCATATTTTATAATTTTCTATTTTGACATTTAATTTGCAAATCCTGTCAGACCTTTTTCTTGTAGGAATTTCTCCAATAAGTCTGCAATTTCGACATTATTAAGATCTAAGAAAGGGAAATGTGTATTGCCTTTAATTCCTATGTCAGGCAGATGAATTACCGTGCAATCACCACCATAACGGTTGATTGTTTCTGCAAAGAGACGAGCCATCTGCAATTCACCTCGCCATTGGTCACGTCCTGCATCGGTCACTGGCTCCGTGGCAATATTGTCACCGTAGTATATCACGATGGGGAAATTTGTGAGTTTCATGAATTCCTCCCGTTCCACCTCCATTGGTTCGATGGGTCCCCAATAGGTTGGAATGGCTTCGGGCACTTCTCCTTTCGGGAATATGAAAGGTCCGAATCTGCCTCCGCCCGGTTCGTATGCCACAATGGCTTTCAGACTATCAGAACGCAAGGCTGTACGCCAACCCACCGTTCCGTTGGCTGAATGTGTCACAAGAACGGCAGAGCCTGTCTTGTCGAGCAAAGCCGCCATCGCGTCGGCTGTGAGGTCACGGTTCTCAGCACCAATAGTCATTGCACCTTGACGGAGGAATTGGTCTACACTGGCTGAATCCTTTGGAAACTGTACACCTGTATAGAAGTCTGGCCATTCTCCCAAACGGAACAAGGTGAACTTTGCACGGCTGTTGTACGCAGGCACTATTCTTCCCTTATGGTTGCCATCCGCATCAGTCGTGCCACCAGCCTCGCCAATGCGTGGCTGGTCTACCAAGTAGACACCGTAGCCACGACGCAGGAAGATGTTCTGGAAACCGTCGCGCCCGTCGGGAGTGGTGCTCCAGCAACGTTTCGTCATTCCGCCACCGTGCAGGAATACAAGTGGATATTTCCGCACCTTGGCAGGTATCTGATAGTAGACACAGGCATGGTCGCCGTATGCCGACTGGCCGTTTGCATCGTAACAATGCGCCATGTCAAAGCGTCCACCATGCTCCACAACTCTTCCTCCTACTGAAAAGCTCCCCTGTTCCTTTAGCACTATAGGCAAATTTCCCGTTGCTTCGGCTGCACGCTCTCCGCTGCAGGCTGTTGCTGCTGCTATAGCCATCATACAAATGACCACATTTAATGATAGTGATTTTCTGTTCATTGTTCTGTTTTTATTAATTATTCGCTATCGTTGGTGCAAAGATAGTCTATGCAATTCATAAAATGATGACAATATTCTTGGGGATATTTTCACAATTCGTGGTATATTCGTATCTTTGAAGGCGAAATACATTCTATTATAATATGAAATCAACAGAATTGGAACCATTGATGTTCAGCGAATCGCTGTCTGACCTTGAGTCAATGTATGCAACAGGCAATGTTGTGCATGTTCTTTGTGTCGGTGGAAGTTTTAGCTTTACAGTAAACCGCATTCACTACAAAGTGTGTGAGTGCGATTATATAATTTTCGCAGTAGGAGTTTTATTCTCGAATGTGGAATGCAGTTCTGATTGTCGGGTCCTGCTGATGTCTTTTCCTGAATCAATGACATCTGCAACAGTGTTCAACAGCAATTATGGGATATTAGGTCATCTGGCTTTATTGACTAATCCTGTGATACATCTATCCAAAATAGAGTTTGACGCTTGCAGGAAAGACCTTATCCGACTTCGTGAAAGAACTACTTTCCGACATCATCTTTTTCATTATGAAATGATCGCTACACTGCTAAAAGCCCATATCCTCGATCTGTATGACATACACGCAAGAAGTTGCAAATCGATAAATCCTGAATCGCGTATAGCCGAATTGATGAACAAATTTATCCGTATGCTAATAGAAGGAGATTTTCTGACAGACAGAAGTCTGGAGTATTATGCCGGTAAATTGTGTATCACCCCTCATTATCTATCGGAAATCAGCAAGAAAACCAGTGGACAGCCTGCTACTTACTGGATTAATCAATTCTTTTTGAAAGAAGCAATACGTCAAGTCTCTGATAAAAAGCTCTCAATGGAAAACATCACTTTACGTCTTAATATATCGTCTGTCTCCTATTTGACACGCTATTTGAAAAAACAACTTGGTATGACTCCATCAGAATTAAGAAAAGGTATAAAGTAATTTAACCTAATTATTGGATGTTTCATACCCTATAGTCTTTATAATAAAACATAAGTTTCTTGGTAAAAAAAAGATACTTGTTGGATTGAAATATACAGTTTTTTAATGGAACGGCACGGTTATATTCTATTATGTGTATTCTAAAGGAACGGTGTAAGGAGATGGGCAAACCAGCCAACAAACTTTTTCCAAGGTGTACGCCATTCATCCCATTTCTCTTCTGTAAGTTTAAATGAATCTGCTTTGTCGTTTTCAAACATTTGGTCAAGTTCTTTTGTCGTGCAAGGGTCGATAATAACTGCATTCTCTTCATAATCAAAGTTCAGACTGCGTGAATTGAGGTTTGCACTTCCAACGGTACAGAACAAGCCGTCAACCATAATGACCTTGGTATGATGGAAACCCTTTTCATATATCCACACGTCAACGCCTTTTTTCATTAGCTTGTGTACATTATAAAATACGCAATCAGGTGTCAAAGGTATATCGCTATGCGACGAAACCATAATCTCTACCTTTACGCCACGCTTAACGGCATTCTTTAACGAGCACTTCAGTTTTCTGTTAAGAGTGAGATATGGATTAATCAGCTTTATACTGTCTTTCGCACAATCAATGGCATCAGTATAGAACTTTCTTATTATTCCGTTTGTTGTACGTGGTTCACGGTTAATGATGCCAACCATCTTGTTTTCTGCGGTTGCACATGTATCTTCCTTTAAACCCTTAATATAATCAGCTCCGTGATAACCACGATAATACTTTGCGCCGTACACGTTTTCACCGCTGACCTTATTCCACATCTTAAGGAATATCTTCTGCAATGAATTGACTTCATCACCTTCAATACGGCAATGCATGTCACGCCACTCCCCTACTACTTCCGTTCCTTCAATGTAATAGTCTGCAACATTCATGCCGCCAGTATAGGCAATCTTTCCGTCTATTATGACTATCTTTCTGTGGTCTCGGTGAAAGACATGGTTTACCCAAGGAAAGCGTAAAGGGTCGAACTCATATATCTCTATACCTCGTGAACGTATATCTTTCAGGTGACGTTTCTTCAAAGGCCTATTGTTTGAATCGTTACCGAAACCATCAAACAAAGCACGCACTTCAACGCCTTGTGCAGCCCTTTCGGCAAGAATGTCAAAAAGCATTGAAGCAATAGAATCGTTGCGGAAGTTGAAATATTCAAGATGAACGCTGCTTCGTGCCTGTCTGATTGCCTCAAACATGTCATCGAACTTTTCCTGACCGCTCATCAACAACGTTACAGAGTTATTGTTGGAGAAAGTAATTCCTTCTTCACGCAACTGGTTTACTATTAACGAATCAGACGTCTGAGCTACAGACGTAGCACAGAACAATACTGAAATTATCGTTAATATGTATTCCCTCATTCTCATTCTTGATTATAAATTATTCTATCAACTACAACATACAGCGATAGTGGTCAACTACTCCCAACAAACGGTTTTCCTCGTCAACAACCAGAACTGAATGTACCTTGTATTTGTTCATTATACTCTGAATCTCGCTAATCTTGGCAGTTGGAGCAACTACCTTAGGAGTACGGGTCATTATGTCGCTTACAGTACGGTTAAAAAACTCAGCCTTCCATTTCTCCATAGCACGGCGAATGTCTCCATCAGTTATCAAACCTACAATCTTGTCGTCAACAACAGCGACACCGAGTCCCAGCTTGCACTTGCTAACCTGTATTATTGCCTCGCCAAGATTCATTGTTGGCGGTATTACAGGCATATTCTCCGTATGCATGACATCAAATGCCGTAGTCAACAAACGTTTGCCTAACTCTCCGCCAGGATGGAACTGAGCAAAGTCACGCGGCTTGAAATCACGTACTCTCATTAACGCTACAGCCAAAGCATCGCCCATAACCAATGTAGCGGTAGTGCTGCTTGTAGGCGCAAGGTTTAACGGGCAGGCTTCTTTCTCTACCTGAATGTGAAGATGAACAGCACTGTATTTTGCAAGCAATGACTTTGGATTGCTACTCATACCTATAATAGGTATATTCATGTGGAGCAACATAGGAACGAAACGCAGAAGTTCATCTGTCTGACCGGAATAACTGATTGCTATAACGACATCGTCTTTCGTCATTACTCCTAAGTCGCCATGAAAGACATCCAACGGATTGATAAAAAAAGACGGTGTTCCTGTACTTGACAATGTCGCTGCTATCTTGGCACCAATATGTCCGCTCTTACCTACTCCTGTAACAATCACCTTGCCATGACAATTATACATCAGTTCTACCGCACGGTCAAAGTTATCATCAAGTTGAGGCAACAAGCCTGTTATCGCCTTTGCTTCATCATTTATACATTGCTCAGCATATTCTCTAACATGAGCTAACCTGTCATTATTCATAAATCATCATTTTGTCGGTTAAACTTCAGTTCTGCTTATCGGCATATATTCTTGACTACCGTTTCCAAATCATCCAACTGCAGCATATTAGGTCCATCACTAAGGGCATTATCCGGATCAGGGTGAACCTCAAAGAAATATCCTGTTGCGCCAAAAGCCTTTGCAGCCATTGCCATTTGTGGAACAAAACGTCTGTCTCCAGATGTCTTACCGCCACCGGCACCAGGCCGCTGCACGCTATGTGTGCAATCCATTATGACCGTCGGCACAATTTCCAGCATATCCGCTATATTTCTAAAGTCTACAACAAGATTGTTATAACCATAGATATTGCCACGCTCAGTAAGCCAAATATCCTTTGCCCCGGCATCACGCGCCTTTTCAACAGGGTAAACCATGTCTTTACCGCTCAAGAACTGTGCTTTCTTAATGTTTACTATACGACCTGTATGTGCTGCAGCAACAAGCAAGTCTGTCTGACGACACAGGAAAGCAGGTATCTGGATTACATCAGCAACTTCACCAACTGGCTCTGCCTGCCAACTTTCATGAATGTCTGTCAGTATCTTAAGACCATATTTTTCCTTGACTTCAGCCAACATTCTTAGCCCTTTTTCCAAACCAGGTCCACGGTAAGAACTGATTGAAGTGCGGTTAGCTTTATCAAACGAAGATTTGAATATTATGTCGATATTGAGAGTCTTGTTCAACTTAACCAACTGCTCTGCTACATTATTTAATAGTTCTTGCGACTCTATCACGCAAGGACCAGCAATGAAAACCGGTTGCATATATTTAAGTTTTTTCTTTATAGGCTTGCAAAGTTATACATTTTTATTCTATTAGCCTAAAATTTTAACATAGATTGCAATAGAATTTAACCCAAATAGTTCATTAGACCGCATTTATTCCTTATTTTTATTCCCTATCTTGTCTATCTTTTCGGTATCTTTCCGTTTGCAGCGGCATCTGCTGTACTATGCTCACTCAGTGTAGCCCGCTACACTTTCGCTCACATAGCTTGCAGCTGCTCACTTCAAAACGAAAAGCTATTCGAAATCTAATGAACAATTTGGGTTAAAGCATTTGAAGAGATATTGACCACTGATTTCCGTTATTTGTTATGGGTATTTCCACACAATTTTTTTAGTCTTCTCTTAGCTTCAGGTATATCAGGACACAACTCAAGAGCCTTACGATAATTTGCGATAGCAGCCTCTTTCATGTCTTCTGCTTCACATTCTTTACCAAGCAAGGTATATTCTACGGCAAGCTTTTTCAGAAACTCTTTCTGTCGGTTCATCTGTTCTTCCATTTGCCGTTTCTCGTCTTTCAGACGGTTTATGACGTTAAGCTTCCTTCGGATAAGTCTTTTTACTACAGGCTTCTCTATATCATAACGGCTATGTATTGCCTTATAGAAATTATTAAGGAAACCGTTAAAGTCGCCATTGTCAAACGCTTTTACTGCATCATAATATTCCTGGTCTGCCTTCGACTCATGCAATACACCTTTTATCATATTGTTGTTATTATAGTTGCGGGCAAAATGTCTTACCTCCGGACGGACAAAAACATCCTCATGACGTACAGGAGTCTTAAGGCTTATACCTTCAAGTGAAGAACAACGTGAAAGGGCAACGTATGTCTGACCAGCAGCAAAAACACCTCCTGTAAAGTCGATATTAACATGTCTGAATGTCAGTCCTTGGCTTTTATGTACTGTTATAGCCCATGCCAGACGGACAGGAAACTGTATGAAATATCCTATTTCCTCCTCTTCTATTTTCTTTTCTTTCTCGTTGAACGTATATTTCATATTGCTCCACCTCTCACGACAGACATCATATTCATAGCCGTCTTCGGTGATTATATACAAAATACCGCTTTCTTCGTCAATGCCTTCTATTACACCAAGCGTGCCATTAACCCATCTGCGATCCATATCATTCTTTATGAATATAATCTGCGCTCCAGGTTTAACCTCCAGTTCCAATGTTGTAGGAAGACTGCTTTCAGGAAATTCACCCTTTATCTCTCCCATGAACTTGACGGGTTCGCCTTCAAGCAGTCCCAATTGCTGGTCATTGATATAGTCTACGGTATCGCGACGGGTAGACAATGTTATTGCAAGATTATTGTCCTTTGTCGTAAGTTCTGCACCTACACGCGAATTAAGAAGCTGAAGGTCATTGCCTCTGACATCATTTACACGTATATGGTCGAGAATATCTATAAACATAGGGTCACTCTGACGGTATACCTTTCTTAATTCAATGCTCACAAGAGCCATTTCACGGAACACATGGGCATCAAAGAAGAAACACGTATTGTAATATGGACGCAGAAGCTGGCGCTCATCCTCCTTTATAACAGGCTCCAACTGATATATATCCCCGACAAACAACAATTGCTTTCCTCCAAAAGGTTCACGCATGTTACGAGAATATATACGCAAGACTTTGTCAATGAAATCGATAATGTCTGCCCTTACCATACTTATTTCGTCAATAATGACAAGTTCTACCTCACGAAGTATCTTGCATTTCTCGCCGTTATATTTCATTGTTCCACGCATGTTGCGTGCCGAATAACGCGTGTCATTAGGCAAAAGAGGATGGAAAGGCAATTTGAAGAAACTGTGTAACGTTGAACCTCCTGCATTTATAGCGGCAATTCCCGTTGGAGCAAGAACCACATGTTTCTTCTTTGTATTCTCACAAATATAACGTAAGAAAGTAGATTTACCCGTCCCGGCTTTTCCCGTAAGGAAAAGCGAGCGGCGGGTAAATTGTATTATCTGGAGAGCTTGCTTGAACTCCGGATTGTCTAAATCAATGTTTATATTTGATTCCAATATCTATAATACTAAAGGTCATCAAACCTGACCTGTTCCTCATGTGGTTTGGCATTCTTCTTTTCAGACGGCTTTGGCTGCTGTTCTCCGTTCTCGTTCGTAGGATTATCTCCTTCACCTTCTTCCTCAGACGATATAATAGGATTGCCGTTCTCGTCAAGAAGAATCTCTTCTTCCATTATGGCAAGACTGTCATTGTCCAATGTATCTTTCGGAGCAGGAACATAGCTGCAGTTATACATGCCATAAGTTATATCATCATCCTGTGGCTTGTTGAATTTCCCATGATATTGCTTGAAATTAGGGTCTTTCATAAGAGCCTGAATGAAATATCCACAGATAGGCAATGCAGTTCTGCTTCCCTGTCCTAATGCACCAGTACGGAAGTGTATGCTTCGGTATTCGCCACCTACCCATGCACCGCATACGATATTAGGACTTACACACATAAACCAGGCATCAGAATGATTGTTTGAAGTACCAGTCTTTCCTCCAAATTCCGTATCGCTTGCATTATCAAGATATCCCCAAAGGCTCTGCGATGTACCGCCAGGTTCACGCATACCTCCCATAAGGAGCTGTTGCATAAAGAATGCGCTCTTATAAGGTATTACCTGTTTCTCTTCTGTAGGACCGACATAGACCTCACGACCATCTTTATCGACAATACGGGTAACAAGAACCGGTTCCAGATGCTTGCCGTCATTTGCAATAGTACAGTAAGCATTTACCATTTCAAGAAGATTCACGTCTGACGCACCAAGAGCAAGTGACGGAGCTTCGTCGAGAGGACTTTTAATACCCATGTCATGGGCTGTCTTCGCTATATTCTTAATGCCCATTTCCTGTCCAAGTCTAACAGCTACAGAGTTAATACTCTTTGCAAAAGCACTCTTCAACGGAATAGAGTCACCTGTGAAATATCCATTAGCATTTGTAGGTGCCCATGTTGTCATGGCATGTTTCTGCTTGTCATACACCTCCATGCTTATATATTCGTCACGGCGTTTGTCGCATGGTGTCAATCCTTGGTTCATTGCCTCTGTATAGACAAAGAGCTTGAATGTTGAACCAGGCTGACGCATTGCCGTTACTTTGTCATATTTCCATGAGTTAAAGTCTATGTCTCCTACCCATGCCTTTACTGCACCTGTCTGTGGCTCCATTGCTACAAACGAGCAATGCATGAATCTTACCATATAACGGATAGAATCCAAAGAACTCATCTCTTTCTCTATTGTTCCCTTTTCATAATCGAAAAGCTTTACCTTATGTGGCTTGTTCAGATAATACTCTACAGAATCAGGGTTGTTAGGGAACTTCTGAACCAGCATTTTATAGAAAGGCTGTCTCTGTGCTATATTCTCTATAAAGTTAGGTATAACCTGATGTTTCTCATCCTGCCATGGTTCTTGACCTCTCCAATGGTTATCGAAGTTACGCTGAACCTGCTTCATCTGCTTTATCGCAGCATCCTCAGCATATTTCTGTATACGTGTATCTATTGTCGTATATATCTTCAGACCACTGTTATACAAATCATAACCGTTCTCCTTACACCAGTCTTCCAGGTAATCGGCTATTGCCTCACGGAAATATTTTGCCTGACCGTCATAATTGCTTTCAACGCTGAAACTCAATCGGATTGGTATCTGGCTTATAGAATCGTATTCCGCCTTTGAAATATCGTTATGTGTCATCATATTATGCAACACAGTATTACGACGTTTCAAGCTGTTCTCCGGATTTGATATAGGATTATAATATGTAGTTGCCTTAAGCATACCAACCAGCACTGCTGCCTGCTCAACGGTAATATTTGCCGGCGTTGTTCCAAAATATGTCTTACATGCTGTCTTTATGCCGTATGCATTAGAGCCGAAGTCTACGGTATTGGCATACATGGTAAGAATTTCCTTCTTGTCGTAAAGCATCTCAAGCTTAGTAGCAATAATCCATTCCTTGCTCTTCATTATCAGCATACGGACACCTGGTATAGAGCCAAGCAGACCAGTAGAGTATTTGGTCCTGACTCTAAACATGTTCTTTGCCAGCTGCTGGGTTATAGTTGATGCTCCTCGAGCTTCATGATTGACAACCATTTCTTTAAGAACTGCAAACATGCCAAGGAAATCTATGCCTTTATGCTTGTAATAACGTTCATCTTCTGTATCTATGAGCGTTTTCCAGAATACAGGATTAACGTCTTCGTATTTTACTGGAGTACGGTTTTCATTGAAAAACTTTCCAATGAGAACGCCATCAGCACTATATATCTCAGAAGCCTGACTTGTTGCCGGATGCCTGATATCGCTGAATCCAGGAGAACGTCCAAACAACCATAGGAAATTGATGTCAACCATTATCAGGTAAACAATGAACAATACAATCACCGACACAAAAGCGGCACATGTCTTTGTATACCATTTACGTCCTTTATACAGTCTTTTATACCAAGACCAAAAGCCTTTTAACTTATTAAGGCAGAATGAAAGAAATCTGCCAACACGAGAGTTTCGATAATTCTGGAACATATATGTTATTTCTTTTTATACTTGAAACTTTAACGAGAAAGCATGAACTAATTCATATTACTAACTCATAATCGCTGTTTACATCTGCAAATGTAGTAAAAAAGCAACACTTAATTATAACTATAAATGTATTTTATGATTTCTTCAACATTTAAAGGCGAAAACCATCGTATTTGTTCGTCTCGTTTGAACCATGTCAACTGTTTACGGCAATATTTGTGTGTATTGCACTTTATCTTAAATATTGCATCTTCAAGCGTACATTTACCATCAAAGTAATCAAAAATCTCCTTATAGCCTACGGTATTCAACGCATTCAGGCCTTTCATAGGATATACAGCTTCTGCTTCTGCAACCAGTCCATCGGCTATCATCTGGTCTACACGCTGGTCTATGCGACTATACAGTTCACTTCTATCACGATTAAGTCCTATCTTGATAATTTCAAACGGACGCTCCTTCTTTATGTTCTTCCTGAAAGACGTGTAAGTCCTTCCTGTAGAGCGACATATCTCAACTGCATGAACAATTCGTTTATGGTTGTTTCTATCAACAATCTTATAGTATTCCGGGTCAAGCATCTCCAGTTCTTCACTTATAGCCTTAAGTCCTTCAGTGTCAAACTTGTGCTTTACTTCCATACGTGTTTTCTCATCAACGGTAGGAATATCATCAATACCATTGCAGACAGCATCGATATACATCATGCTTCCTCCTGACATCAAAGCGTATGTATTGTTTTCAAAAACAGACGGGAGCAAGTCCATTACATCGTTCTCAAACATTGAAGCGCTGTAATAGTCGTTTATGTGAAGATTGCCGACAAAATAGTGTTTTACTCTACTCTGCTGCTCTTCCGTAGGCGCTGCAGTGCCTATCGGCAACTCTTTGAATACCTGTCTCGAATCAGCATTGATAATAGGTGTGTCAAGCTGTTCGGCAATCTTCAGACATAAATCGGTTTTACCTACACCTGTAGGTCCTAATATTACTATTAGTTTGTTCATGACAGAGGTTATCCTTATCTTATGATACCTCTGCTTGAACTCTCGACAAAGCTTATTATATATTCTATCTCCTTACTCATAGGAAGCACCTTACGTATTTCTTCTATTCCTTCTTTAAGTAATCCTTTAGAATAAAGAAGACGATATGCGTCATGGATGTTGGTAATCAGCTCGTTATTGAATCCACGACGACGCAATCCTATAAGATTTATTCCACAATAACGTGTAGGATGCTTTCCTGCAGTGATGAACGGAGGTATGTCCTGACTGAAACGGCTTCCGCCCTGAATCATGACATAGCTTCCTATATGGCAGAACTGATGACAAAGAACAGCAGCACTGATAATGGCATAGTCGTCTACCACTACTTCGCCGGCGAATTTTGTGGAATTGCCAATTATACATCCATTACCGATAACGCAATCATGGGCAATGTGCATATTCTCCATAAGAAGGTTGTTTGAGCCTACCAATGTAGCGCCTTTAGAAGCAGTGCCTCTGGATATAGTCACATTCTCACGGATGCTGTTATTGTCTCCTACCTGACATATTGTTTCCTCTCCTTTAAACTTCAAGTCCTGTGGCTTTGTGCTTATACTTGCACCCGGAAATATCTCGTTTCCGTTACCTATACGGGCACCAAAATTTATCGTTACACTGTTCTGAAACACATTGTTGTCACCTATGACTGTATTCTTGTCAATAAAGCAAAACGGCCCAATGATATTGTTATCTCCAAGTTTTGCTTCTGGATGAACGTATGCTAATGGACTTATCTGATTCATAGTGTTTAAATTTAGGAAAAGAATGCAAATAGGCTAACGCCCATTATGCATTCTCTGTTTCTTATTTAATTATTTGTTCTTAACTATCTGTGCGGTAAATGTCGCCTCTGATACAACCTTGTCGCCAACAAAAACATATCCCTTCATTGACGATACTCCATGACGTACAGGAGCAAGCAGGTCTACCTTGAATATAAGCGTATCACCCGGTACAACCTTCTGACGGAACTTGACATCATCTATTCTCATGAAATACGTTGACCAACGTTCCGGTTCTTCAACGGTATTCAGCACGAGCAATCCTCCACACTGTGCCATTGCCTCTATCTGAAGCACACCCGGCATTACAGGCTCTTGCGGGAAATGTCCCTGGAAGAAAGGCTCATTGCTAGTAACGTTCTTCACACCGATAATGCTTGTAGGTCCTAACGCTATAACTTTGTCTACCAACTGCATAGGATATCTGTGCGGAAGGAGTTCACGTATGCGGTTTACATCCATTATCGGTGGCTCGTTACAGTCATATATAGGAGCCTGTATCTCATGCTTGCGTATTTCCTTACGAATCAGGCGTGCAAACTTATTGTTGATTGTATGGCCTGGACGTGTTGCAATGATGCGGCCCTTGATAGGTTTGCCGATAAGCGCCATGTCACCGATAATATCAAGCAACTTATGGCGTGTACATTCGTTTTCCCATACCAATGGCTTATGCTGTATATATCCAAGTTTTGTAGCATCAAGATGCGGAACCTTCAGGAAATCAGCCAACTGGTCAAGACGCTCTTGAGTAGTCTGACGTTCATATATTACGATTGCATTGTCCATGTCACCGCCTTTAATCAGATTGGCTTTGAGCAATGGCTCAATATCCCTTACGAACACAAATGTACGCGCTGGAGATATCTCTTTTGCAAAATCATCAATCTTGTCAAGTGTAGCAAACTGGCTGTTTATGAATTTGGAATCAAACGAGCACATAGCCGTAAGGCTGAATTCCTCATCAGGCAGAATAGTAATGCAAGAGCCTGTCTCTTCATCCTTTGCCTCTATCTTGTGACGGATTATATAAAAGTCCTTTGGTGCATTCTGCTCTTCAATTCCTATCTCTCTTATCTTTTCTACATATTCAGCTGCAGAACCGTCAAGTATAGGGAACTCAGGACCATTTACCTGAATAAGGCAATTGTCGATGCCCAAGGCATATAATGCAGCCAAGCCATGCTCAACGGTTGACACACGTATGTCTTCGCCCTTTCCTAGCACTGTGCCACGCTGGGTATTGACAACATTCTCTGCAATTGCATCAATTACAGGCTGTCCTTCAAGGTCTATTCTCTGAATTTTATATCCTGAATTTTCAGGAGCCGGGTTAAATGTTACAGTAAGACTCAGTCCCGTATGAAGACCTCTTCCGCAAAGAGCGAAACTGCCTTTTAAAGTATTCTGTTTTAACATGCTCATAACATTTCAGTTTTTGTCTTTCTTAAGCTCATCAATCTGCTTTTGCATATCATTGATTTGCTTGTAAAGCTCTGGTAATTTGTGTATTATAGCTATAGATTTAAAGTATGACTTCGGATCAACAGGAGGTGTTCCTATCAAGGTTTCATTACCTTTAAGGTTTCCTGGCACACCTGATTGTGCGCCCAAGAATGTCTTGTCACCAATTGATATATGACCGGCAATACCTACCTGACCGCCGAACATACACCATTTGCCTATCTTAGAGCTGCCTGCTATACCAACTTGTGCAGACATTACGGTATTCTCTCCTACTTCAACATTGTGTGCTATCTGCACAAGATTGTCAAGTTTCACACCCTTACGGATTACCGTTGCACCCATTGTCGAACGGTCTATACAGGTGTTAGCGCCAATCTCTACATTGTCCTCAATTACAACAATACCTATCTGCGGTATCTTGTCATAGCCTTCTGTATTAGGAGCAAATCCGAAGCCGTCGGCACCTATAACCGAACCGGCATGAATAGTAACGTTATTGCCCAACTTACAACCCTTGTAAATTGTTACGTTAGGATAAATAATGCTTTTGCTACCTATCTTTACACCGTCTTCGATTACCGCATGTGGGTAAACTTCTGTCTCGTCACCAATCTCCACACCGTCGCCGATATAAGCAAACGCACCGATATAGCAGTCTTTTCCAATCTTTGCATTAGGTGAAACAAACGCCAGTTTATCAACACCTTTCTTCTTTGGCAGTGCCGCCTGATATAGCTGCAACAATTTAGCTACACATTCGTATGCATTCTTCACCCTTATCAATGTCGGCTTAACCTCAGCAGTCAATTCAACATCTTCATTGATGAGCACGATGCTCGACTCTGTATTATAAATATAATGTGTATATTTGGGATTCGAAAGGAATGAAATAGCCCCCGGCACCCCTTCTTCTATTTTGGCAAAAGTATGAACTTTGGCATTCTCATCGCCTTCCACTCTGCCTTGAATGAAGTCTGCTATCTGTTTTGCTGTGAATTCCATTACAAATTTATTACATATATATGTACGTTGAAAAATGCAAACAGCACATCATCCCGTGTTCCGTATGCACATTCTTTTCTGCAAAGATATACATTTTTATTTAAAAACGTTGATAACAAAGGTAATATTTGCGAATTTTTTTAGAAAGTAAAGAGATATCAAGCAATTCTGACGATTCTGAAATATCTTTTACAGTATTGTCCTTAAACAAAATTGATATTTGGTCGTCATTAACGTCATACATATCTTTTTGTACAGTATCGATACTCATAAAGTAGTGAGCGTCAGCCTCGTCAATGTCAAAATGCTCTGCTATAAGCTTTCTCTTCTCTGTTATCTGATCT
>JAUNIZ010000028.1 GCA_030523165.1 Prevotellaceae bacterium | reverse complement strand
TTCAACTGCATTGCGTATTTAATTATGACAATGGACAAGGTCTTTGAGTGCGAAACGCTGTTTTATATTGGGTTTATAATGCTAATTATTTCAGCAATATGGATGTCTGTCTTCTTTGTATTGTATTATAAAAAGACAGGAATAAAGAAATATTGGGCTTTAGCCTTTATAGATATAAATGTACTTTCATTTGTATTCTTCTTGATGTTTTTAATATGATGAAGTAGAAAAAATACAAAAAAGAGACATCAGTTTCAGTATCGGATACAGGCATATCAATTCACGTACACATGGTCTTGACGACATAAACGGACTATACGGCACAATAGGTATAGACATATAATGCCTAATTTGTGAAAGCAAAATATCACAAAGATATAAGAATGTCTATTATTTTTGCGGGACTTAACTGTAATAAGGATAACTGCGACACTTCCATTTTATAGCAGTTATCCTTATTATATTATACAAATAACATAAGAGTAAAGGATATTAAGAGTTAAAATAAGCCTTAATTTGTATTTTAATAATAAATAAAACGATGCTTGGAAAAATAAATCGGAAAAAGGAATTCTATATCAATTTTTTTTAGTTACTTTGTAATGCGATAATCAATTCGTAGTAATAAAAGAAAAGAAAGCTGGACAACAGCAACGAACAAGCCACAAGATAAAATTTATTAGAAAGGAAAACATTATGACAAAAAGAAATGAAGTTTACCGCTGCTCTGTATGCGGAAACATAGTAGAGGTAGTACATGCAGCTGGCGGAACGCTGTCTTGCTGCGGCAAACCAATGGTTCTGCAGAACGAGAACACTGTAGACGCTGCAAGAGAAAAGCATGTACCGGTTATTGAAGAAATAGAAGGAGGATATAAGGTAAAGGTAGGCGATGTTGAACATCCTATGCTTGAGAATCACTATATAGAATGGATAGAACTGATAGACGGGGAGAAAGTGATGCGCCACTATCTCAAACCAGGAGAAAAACCTGAGGCTGTGTTCTATACAGACAGCAAAGATGTTTATGCTCGCGAATACTGTAACCTACACGGACATTGGAAATCTAAATAACTATAAGGAAACACTAAAAAGTCGGCTGCAACGAGATGTTGCAGCCTTCTTTATTTATACAAGCCATTACATAAACATATTAATTGGACTTATTGCCATTATTTCATCAGGTTACGGCACCGTCTTAACACCAAGACAAACCATATACATGCCGCTATACGAAGCAGAAGCGAATAGTCAGCAGGCATTACCAGTGCGAAAAACGCCAGCTGCGCTTCGGTAAGAGCCTTGGTCTGACGCATATTTACCTCACGTTCCAATACGCTTGAATAATATTTACTGAGCCACCGCAATGGCATGTTAAGCACAAAGAGTACCTTTTTTATAGTTTCAGATACGTTCTTGACGTTACTGTTGCCTGACATTAAAACCATTTCCTTTTCCATATTTACTTGTTTTATTATTGTTATTACTGTTTTATAAAAGCACTTTACTTGCCTTTCTAAGTGCAAAATAACAACATATCGGTGCACAATAAGTTCACTGTATCTACTTTTTCAGTTAAAGAAACCAAAAAGACAAGATATGCAAATAAAATACTTAACCAGAATAAACCTTACAGCACGATTAACGTCTTATAGTAATAAGACACGATAAAAACCACACTTGACGTGGTAGACTGGACAAGAAAGTTTTTGTGTATGCCATAGAATTATCAAGGGCAGCTATCATCTGTTTTGATAGCTGCCCTCTTGCTTTACGTTAGTATGTTATGAAAAATTTGAGAGAAATGAAACTTCACAGTTTCCAATTTTGTTTTACTAAACATGATTATATAGAGAAAGCAATAAAAATTATCTTACTTTAGTATCACAGCCGAGGCAGGCACCTTCTTTATAGTATCTGTCTTCATAGAGTCACTCATAGCCACAGACGGACCTTCTTTAGGTTTCTGGACACCTGCAACATCTACTGGCTGGCTATTATCCTTGAATGTAACCTGTGCAGCATTGCCAAGTGTCAGGAATATTGCTACAATCGCAGCAGCCTTAAACAAAGGCATAAAGCGCTGTGCAATACTGATTGTGCGTGCCTTGACAGGCTTTGGCTCATCGATAAGAGCCATCATACGGACATCAAAGTCATCGCCAAGAACATCTTTCTTTGCCTCAGACTGTTCATAACAGAACAGTTCCTTATAGGCCTGCAAGCCGGCTGGTACGTCTTTCTGGCTGAAAAACGTGCGCAGGATGTCCTCTTCTTCAAGAGTAGTCTCGCATTCCCAGTAGCGTTCCAATAGCTGTTCTATATACTTATAGTCCATATTTATCAACTTCTTGATATTTCTGTTTTACTGTTTGTCTGGCTCTGAATATGTTTATTTTCACTTGTTCTTCGCTCAGACCTAATATATTCGAGATCTCCTTATAGCTTTTACCTTCAAAATCACGTAGCTGCATACAGCTTCTTTGTTTCTCCGGCAGACCGTTGACGATTCTTCTGACCGTCTCAATGCGGTCCTTTTTCATCATGTCTTCATAAGGACTTGACGTTGTATCCGCTGCATCAACATTGCTTTCCTCAATAGATGAGTTGTCATTTGCAGCCCTTTTCATTCTGTCAAGTGACAGATTTCGACATATTGTAAGGCTAAAAGCCTCAATAGAATCGATCTCTTGCCAATCGTCTCGCTTGTTCCAGACTTTTATCAGTGTATCTTGCACGATGTCTTCTGCCTCCTCATGACTTAGCGTTATGCGCAGAGCAAGGCGGTAGAGCACGTTCTTCAACGGCAGTACATCGTTCCTGAAACTGATATTTTTCATCTGCTCTCTAATTAAAAAGACGATTGGGTAACAAGAAAGTTACAGATTAGGTGGAATTATTTTATGCTTTAACTCTTTTTAAACAATAATGGATAAGTAGGCAACGCCTACTTATCCATTCATTCGCTAACAATCATTGTACCATGTTTGCCGTCAATTGCGGTAGCAAGCGTAATGTTAACCCTGCTTACACCTGCATCAACAGCAGCCAAAGCATTTTCAATCTTTGGTATCATACCTCCGGCTACAATGCCTTCCGCTACATATTTCTCAAAAGCTTTATGCGTAATAACCGGTATAACGCTATCGTCGTCATCGGGATTACTCAATACTCCCTTCTTCTCAAAGCTGAAGATAAGCGTTACATCATAATACTCTGCAAGAGCCTTTGCCGTCTCACTGGCTATTGTATCGGCGTTTGTATTCAGAATATTTCCTTTGCCGTCATGGGTCAACGGTGCCATTACAGGAGTTATTCCTGTTTCTATAAGGGTATGGAGCTTATCGCCTGACACACGTTCTACATCTCCCACATATCCATAGTCAACGTCTTTTACAGGGCGTTTATGCGAATGGATTACGTCAATGTCAGCACCAGTCAGTCCAAGTGCGTCAATTCCCTTTGCCTGAAGACGTGCTACAAGATTCTTATTAACCAGCCCGCCATAGACCATTGTAACGACTTCAAGCGTATCTGCGTCAGTTATACGTCTTCCGTTAACCATCTGGCTCTCGATACCAAGACGCGCGGCAATAGCCGTTGCACGTCTGCCACCGCCATGAACAAGCAGTTTTCTGCCTTCGATGGCACTGAAATCATCAAGCAGTCTGCCTAATCGATCGTTATCTTCGACAACGGCACCGCCTACTTTCACTATTGTCAGTTTCTCTTTCATGTACTAACGTTTTTATGGAACAAAAGAAAATTATTCCAAATATGTATATCCATAAAGGCCAGAGCGGTAATTGGAAAGGAATTCCTTGCCTTCTTCAAGAGAAATCTTTCCTTGCTTGACGCTCTTTGTTACCCATACCTCAAGCTGGCGTACAAGTTTCTTTGGATTATACTGTACGTAGTCAAGAACTTCTTCAACGGTTTCACCGTCAAATATCTGGTCTATATGATAGTGACCGTCCTTTACCGTTATATGGGCGGCATTTGTATCACCGAAAAGGTTATGCATATCACCAAGAATCTCCTGATATGCACCTACCAGAAATATACCTAAGTAGTAAGGTTCGTTCTTTTTCAGGGTATGAACAGGCAGGATATGCGACACATTACCGTTTGTAACAAAGTTGGCAATCTTTCCGTCGCTGTCACAGGTAATGTCCTGAATGGTAGCACTGCGTGTCGGGCGCTCATTCAAACGCTGCAACGGCACTATCGGGAACAGCTGATCAATAGCCCAACTGTCAGGTAAAGACTGGAAAAGCGAGAAATTACAGAAGTATTTGTCGGCAAGTAACTTGTCAAGACCCTTAAGATCCTCTGGCGTATGCTTAAGGTGCTTTGTCAAAGAGTTTATCTCTCGGCAAACGCTCCAATACATTCTTTCTATCTCAGCACGCGTCTTAAGGTCTACAATGCCATGACGGAACAAATCCAAAGCCTCTTCACGTATCTGCTCAGCATCATGCCAGTCTTCAAGCATTGTACGCTGATTGAGGTTATCCCATATATCATAAAGGTCCTTAACCAAAGGATGTGAGTTCTCATTAGGCTCAAACTCTTCGTTCATCTCTGGCAATGACGCCGTCTCAAGCACGTCTATAACCAATACAGAATGGTGGGCTGTAAGTGAACGACCGCTTTCTGTGATTATATTAGGATGGGCTATGCCGTTCTTGTTTGCAGCTTCCACAAATGTATATAGGCAGTCGTTGACGTATTCCTGTATAGAATAGTTTACGGAACTCTCGCTGCTCGGAGAGCGTGTTCCGTCATAATCAACGCCCAAACCACCACCACAATCAACGAAATCAACGTTATAGCCAAGTTTATGTAGCTGTATATAGAATTGTGAAGCCTCACGCAAGGCTGTCTGAATACGGCGAATCTTTGTTATCTGGCTACCAATATGGAAATGGATAAGACGCAGACAGTCCTTCATACCCTTCTTTTCAAGTATCTCAAGAGCATTTAAAAGCTCAGAACTTGTCAGTCCGAACTTGCTGGCATCGCCGCCGCTCTCTTCCCATTTTCCGCTTCCTGACGAAGCCAGCTTTATCCTTATGCCCAGGTTAGGCCTAACATTAAGTTTCTTCGCTGCACTGGCTATTATGTCAAGTTCGTTAAGTTTCTCAACGACAATGAATATTCTTTTACCCATTTTCTGTGCAAGCAAAGCCAGCTCAATATAGCTTTGGTCCTTGTAGCCATTACAGATAATGAGTGAATCGCTTTGACATTGAACTGCTATTACGGCATGTAGCTCCGGCTTACTGCCTGCTTCGAGACCAAGATTGAATTTCCTTCCATGACTTATAATCTCTTCTACGACAGGCTGCATCTGGTTTACTTTAATCGGATAGATAATAAAATTCTCTCCTTGGAAGCCGTATTCATCAGCGGCTTTCCTAAAGCAACTCCATGTTTTCTCTATTCTATTGTCAAGAATATCCGGGAAACGCAGCAACACGGGAGCTGTAACATCACGCAAAGCTAACTCATCCATAACATCATGGAGGTCTATCTGCGTATTGTCCTTGCATGGAGTAACGTAAACATCTCCATTCTGGTTTATACCGAAATAGGATGTTCCCCAACCATTCATGTTGTAAAGCTCAAGTGAGTCTTCAATAGTCCATTTCTTCATTTAGGCTTTTGATTTAAATGTTAAGCAAGTTCCGTAGGCAATCCACGGATATTTTTATTTTATCATAATTGTCTAACAGGCTTACATCGAGCACATGTTTCGCTTTCAAATAATAAGATTCACGTTGAGAAAGCTGCTCTTTTATGAACACTTTCATCTCTTCCGGTGTCTTGTTCTTCAATAAAGGGCGTTCTACCTTGCCCATTTTCAGATGGGCATACAGCACTTCAGGAGTCGCTTTCAGATAGACTGTCTCTCCTTGTTGGTTCATATAGTCCATGTTATCAAAGAAACAAGGAGTGCCGCCACCACAACTTATAAGGACATCTTCAAATTCCGCGACTTCATGAAGCATATTTCTTTCCACTTCACGGAAGCCCTTTTCGCCTCGTTCTGCAAATAGTTGGGGCACGGTTCTGCGCATTCTGCCCTCTATATACCAGTCCAAATCATAGAACTGAAGCCCTAAGTCTTTTGCCAATACCTTACCTACGGTGGTCTTTCCGGCACCCATATAACCGACGATAAGTATTCTTTTCATCAGCCTTTCTTCTTAGAAGTGTTTATAATCTCCATGCATTCTTCAAGCGTAAGCTGCCCTGCCTTGTCGTGAAGGTTCTTTGGAAGACGATAGTTCTTGCCGTCATAAGCAAGATAAGGGCCATATCTACCGTTCATTACTTCAAGCTTCGGGTCTTCCTCAAATGCCTTTATATGGCGCTGAACCTCCTGTTCACGCTTTGCCTTAATAAGGTTTACGGCTGTTTCAAGTGTTATTGTCAGAGGGTTTTCACCCTTTGGAAGAGACACATATTTCTTGTTATGCATAACGTAAGGGCCAAAACGACCGGCTCCGATGACAACGGAGCTACCTTCAAACTCACCGACTGTACGTGGCAACTTGAACAGTTCAAGAGCCTCATCAAGGGTTATCGTCTCGATACTCTTGTCTGTCGGTATCTGCGCGAAACGTGGTTTTGCATCATCTTCAGCAGAACCAATCTGCACAACAGGGCCAAAACGGCCTATCTTTACAAATACAGGCTTACCGGTAGACGGCTCTTTTCCTAGCTCACGTTCACCGACTTTATGCTCCTCGCGAGTGTTCATCGTATTCTCAACGGTATCTTCGAAATCCTTATAGAAGTCTTTTATCATTGATGTCCATTGAGATTTGCCCTCGGCAATAGTATCGAACTGCTGCTCAACCTTAGCGGTAAAGTTATAGTCCATAATGCTTGGGAAGTATTTCATAAGGAAATCGTTCACCACAGTTCCTATGTCTGTAGGCAGAAGCTTGCCCTTTTCGTTTCCGACAGTTTCCGTTTTTGTCTTCTCCGTAATAACAATTCCTTGCAATATATCTACGGTATATTTACGCTCTTCGCCTTTCTTGTCACCCTTTTGCACATACTCTCTTTGCTGGATTGTGCTGATTGTCGGGGCATAAGTAGAAGGGCGACCTATTCCAAGTTCCTCAAGCTTGTGCACAAGACTGGCTTCTGTATAGCGTAAAGGGCCTTGACTGAAACGCTGGGTAGCGGTTATTTCACGGCGCTGAAGTATTTCTCCTTTCGTCATTGGAGGCAATATGTGTGATGATTCATCCTGGTTATTGTCATCATCATCAAAAGATTCACGATATACTTTAAGGAATCCGTCGAACTTAACTACCTCACCTGTAGCTACAAACTGCTCACTTGCGCCACTTATACTTATAGTTGCCGTAGTCTTTTCTATCTGTGCATCAGCCATCTGGCACGCTGCTGTACGTTTCCAGATAAGGTCATAAAGGCGCTTTTCCTGCTGGGTACCTTCTATCTCTGTATTCTCCATGTATGTCGGACGAATAGCTTCGTGAGCCTCTTGGGCACCCTTTGAGCTGGTATGATACTTGCGTGGCTTGCTGTAATCCTCACCCCAAAGCTTTATAATCTCAGCCTTGCTTGAGTTTATACATAGCGATGACAAGTTTACAGAGTCGGTTCGCATGTATGTAATACATCCGTTTTCATAAAGATGCTGGGCAACCATCATAGTCTGAGATACGGTAAATCCAAGCTTTCTGGCTGCTTCCTGCTGTAGAGTAGATGTAGTGAAAGGTGGCGCAGGAGTACGTTTCAACGGCTTACGGGATACTCCGCTTACTACAAATTCCGCAGTTTTACATTTCTCCAAGAATGCCTTTACCTCGTCATGAGTCTTAAAGCGAGAGTCAAGTTCTGCCTTTACTTCTGAAACTGAACCATCGGGAGAGGTAATGGCAAATATAGCGTTTACTCGATAATACTGTTCGCTCTTGAAAGCCTGTATCTCACGTTCACGCTCAACGATAAGCCTTACGGCAACGCTCTGAACACGTCCTGCTGAAAGCGCAGGCTTTACTTTTCTCCACAATACCGGCGATAGCTTAAAGCCCACAAGACGGTCTAGAACACGACGAGCCTGCTGTGCATTGACAAGATTCATGTCTAGATGGCGCGGATGTTGAATGGCATCAAGTATAGCGGGCTTGGTAATTTCATGGAAAACAATACGGTTTGTCTTGGCTTCATCCAATCCTAAAACTTCGCAAAGGTGCCATGAAATAGCCTCTCCTTCGCGGTCTTCATCGGAAGCCAACCATACTTTCTCTGAGTTCTTGGCATTGCTTTTCAGCTCGCTTACCAGCTTTTTCTTCTCTTCAGGTATTTCGTAATCAGGACAAAGCGTCTCTGTATCTATACTTAATTCCTTCTTTTTCAGGTCACGGATATGTCCATAGCTGGACATTACCTTATAGTCCTTGCCTAAAAATTTCTCGATAGTCTTGGCTTTTGCCGGACTCTCGACTATTACCAGATTCTTTTGCATGACGTAATAAACGTTTTTATTTAGGGCGCAAAAGTAAGCAAAACTTTTTCATACACCTTATATAATATATGAATTTTCTGTTTTTTAAAGTTTTTTAGGGAAGTCAAAGCCAAAATCATGACACATTAGACGGTGTCAATAACCTAATCAAAGGTTTTTGAACTAATGGCTAAAGACTATCCTTCTGCCTTGCTTTCAGATAGTCATACAAGCCTTGGCGCACAGATCTTAATCCAAACTGTTCGGTATGAATATCCTTTAAGTCTACCCACATGCACTCAGAAGCATCGTCTCCTGCCTGGAGCTGTGTAGAATCCTCTACGGTACACTCATAGAACATGTCGAGTGTCTGAACGTCTAAGCCTGAATAACGGTAGATATTTGGAAGACTAAAAAGGTATTTCACCGATGAAACGACGAGTCCAGTCTCTTCCTTTACCTCACGAACAACGCTTTCCTCTGCCGTTTCCAATGTATCGGCAAAGCCTCCAGGCAAATCTAACGTGCCCTTTGCAGGCTCGTTCTTGCGTCTTTCTATCAGCAGTTCGCCCTTGCTATTGGTAATAAACGCCACTACTGCAGCTGCTGGATTCATAAAATATTCAAAGCTACAATTAGTGCATTTCTTGCTCTTCACTGAGTTTTTGTCAAAGTGAGAGCTACCGCACACAGGGCAATACTTGAATTTATCCAATAGATTCATATCTTTCTTATTTTAGTTATAACAAACGAATATGCCGTTTTTACCAGTTGTCAGTTCTAAACGGCAGAAGCGGTAGACCACCTTTATTAGCCACGTTTCCTAACTGGAAGTTTCTGAAACAATATCTTACTGCTACTGGCTTCTTTACTTCCGGGCATGTTATGATTATGCCTTTAGTCCAATAATAGTAAGCATTCGCTTTATGGAACACCTTGTCTGCACCTGCTACCTCAAAACCTTGTATATCTTCATAACGGCTAATGGCATTGTAATCATCCTTTATTCGAACATAACATGTATCATTACTAATACGAAGACTTTTGAAAGAAGCATTGTCACACATAATGCTCTTCATGTCGTAAGTCTTGTTAAGCGCAAGGAAAGCAAGCCTCTCTCCTACCTTCTGCTTCTGTGCTGGATGTATCTGCTGAGTCTCCCACGGATAAACGCAATCGTTTGTGCATACCATTCCACTATTGGCTATTAGCTTAGACGCTTTCTCCTGTTGCTCACGCAAGAACGCTCCCGACGTGCCGTTTATATCGTCATCGTAATAATACGGTGCAATCTGAACGAAATAAAAAGGTATGTCACCGAGCTTGAAACTTTCTCTCCATTGCTTTACAAGGAGTGCCAAACGCTCGGAATAAGTATTTCCCTTGTCGCCTACATTTGAACATCCCTGATAGTAAAGTATGCCTTTTACCGTATAGTTGAGTATCGGATTGAACGTTCCGTTACCCCATAGCAAAGGGCGATGATAGTCCCAGGAATATTTTTTCACCATCTTCAGCGAGTCAAGAGGTTCATCTGTGTATTTTATGAGATTCTCTTTCGTCAGCCAGCTTTCCACTCTCGTGCCTCCTTTGTTAGCTTCTACAATACCTACTGGTATGTTCAGCGTGCGGTTAACCATGCGTGCAAAGAAATAACCCGTTGCACTTGCATCGGCTACAGTATTAGGATTACATGTTACCCATTGGCAATCAGCGTCTTCAAGCGGTGTCATGCTCATCACGCTTGGCACTTTCACATAGTGTATTCCCGATGAGTTGACAGCATCAGCCACTACGTTGTTATATCCTTCTACAGGGCAATTCGAGAATCCTTTTACAGGCATCTCCATGTTACTCTGCCCTGCACACACCCATACTTCGCCTGAAAGCACATTGTTTATCGTGACTTTCCCGTCACCGTCATCAAAGGTTATGCTCAGAGGAGTCATGCTTGCCTCTGGCGTTTTTACCGTAAGAAGCCATTTGCCGTCAGCTCCAGCAACTGCCCTATATGTGTCTGAACTCCATGAAACACCGACAACAACCGTCGCTCCAGGCGTTGCCTTACCCCAAAGACGGGCATCTGTGTTTTGCTGGAGAACCATATTGTCTCCTATAAGATGTGGAAGTTTTACCTTTGCCTGAATGTTCGCGAACATCAGACATATAGCCGAAAGCGTTAAAATCAGTCTATTCATAATGTATGTTTTTATGGTTTATATTTTAATCTGTATATTTTAGTTGATAACAATATTTCGGAGACATGTCATATCCAGCATGATTATCATATCAGAACCGATTATCTCCTATATCATTCCTATTCTTATTAAATATGTTTAAACGGTCTGCAATATTACAAAAAAAATGCGTAATTTTGCACAAACCGCTCGAATAATTTTCAAATAACAAATATTTTTTATAATCATACCATAAACAAATGAAAATAAAGAAATTTATCTTAGCACTCGTATCAATAGCGTTTTGCATGCCAGCTATGGCTCAGAAAGGTCAGGAAATATTATTATGGCAGAACGGAGCGCCCAACGACAACGGCAATGCTGCCGATACGGCAAAGGTAACCGTATATCTTCCGAAGAAAGAAAAGGCTACCGGCAGAGCCGTAATCATCTGTCCTGGAGGTGGATACTCGCATCTTGCGATGAATCATGAAGGCCATGACTGGGCACCATTCTTCAACAACATGGGCATAGCTGCCATTGTTCTGAAATACCGAATGCCTAACGGCAACCATGAAGTGCCTGTGTCTGATGCTGAAGAAGCTGTAAAACTGGTGCGCAGAAACGCCTCGGCATGGAACATAAACCCTGATGACGTGGGCATAATGGGCTCGTCTGCAGGTGGTCATCTTGCCTCTACGATAGCAACACACGCAGAGAAAGAGGCATTACCTAACTTCCAGATATTGTTCTACCCTGTGATTACGATGATGCCAGACATAACCCACAAAGGCTCTCATGATAATTTTCTCGGCAAGAAACCTAAGAAAAAAGAGGAACAACTATATAGCAACGACTCACAGGTGTCACGCACTACCCCACGCGCATTCATAGCATTGAGCGACGATGACCGTGGTGTATTGCCTGCAAACGGCGTGAACTATTACATCGAACTATACCGTCACGATGTGCCAGCCACGCTTCACGTTTACCCTTCCGGTGGTCATGGATGGGGCAACAGAGACTCTTTCGTGTATCATAATGAGATGCAGCTTGAGCTGAAGGCATGGCTCAGAAGTTTCTAATTTAGAAACAAGCAAATACAAACATATCATTTCTTGTGCAGAAAGCATAGCTTTACGATGTGGAAAGCTATGCTTTCTGACTAAGAAAACTATCTTTTCCTAATTTAATGAAAAACACCTTCTTTTCACACAACCAGACTTTCCGTAGACACACATTAACTATTAACGGCATAAAAATTATTATTTCTCAAAAATTAGCTTAATTTACTTGCTGTTTAAAAATAAAAGTTCTATATTTGCAATCGGGCTTAAAAAAGATATGCTTATGGGAAACCCTAAACGATTAAGGCTGGTTTTTCTGGCAGTATTCGCCGCTATCCTCACCGCATGTGGTGAAGATGGGGAACTTGCGGTGCCGCTTCCACAGGATGTTTCAGAAGAGTATCTTGAAGAATGTGTAAGCGGAAAAGGCTGGATAGAGGTCGTTTCTCATGAGATAAAAAGCAACGGAATACTCGACAAGCGCGACTATTGGCAACTCCCAGACGTAGGTTCGCCTGTAAGTTTCTATTTCCAGAATGACTCAATCACTATCTTCCATGCTATCGGAACTTATCAAGTAAACGGATATAACACCGAGAAATTCACTTACGACAATGTTCTTCATAGCCTTAAGAACGGCGAAGAGGAAATCTTCAAGATACTTTCCGTAACGCCAGACGAGATAAGACTCGTTAAATATCAGGAACTTAACGGTGACGGAGAGAAGATTTACATTTATTCCGTATATAGGAAAATGACCGACAACGAGCTTGCCGAGTGCAAGCAAAGCCACCCTTACAACCTTGCAACATTCAATGACGAATACCCGCTTCTGCCTGAACAGATGCAGATAACGCTTAATGACTTTGCGCAAAAGGTAGTGGGGCATGGCTGGAAATGCACCGAAGTGCATGAACTGGAGACCGACAACAGATACAAGGCTAACGATATTGTCAACTCAGCAAAGAGGTTTAGCCTCGACAATATCTACATCAGCGCCGACTCGCTCATAACTCTGCCAACGGCAAAATCATACGTTTCAAGCCTTATAAACAAGACTAAATACAACTATCGGGCAAACGGATATTACATATCTACCGAGTCTGGCTCTGGTCTAAGGATTCTTTCCGTATCGTCAAACGAGATGAAAGTGATATACAATGCAGGCAATGAAAATGAAAAGAGCGCAGAACGCCTGTTCTGTATATATAAAAGAATGACCGCAGACGAGCTTGCCGGCACTGGGGAAAGCCTAACGGAAGAAGGCAGCTGACACATGGCTTTTCTTAATAATGCATTAACTTCCAATGCATAAGGTAAAATTAAATGAATTTATTTTGATTTGTCAACGACTTGCAGTATCTTTGCAGATGATTTAGCAAGCTGGTGAATGATTGCGCCTACTGCACTCATTCCCGTTTACATAAGATATAAAACAAGTTCAAATATGAAAATAGCTCTTATTGGCTATGGCAAGATGGGCAAGATGATTGAGCAGATTGCCCTAAGCCGCGGCCATGAAATCGTAAGCATAATAGATGTAGATAACCAACAAGACTTTGATAGTCCAGAGTTCGCTTCAGCAGATGTGGCTATTGAGTTCACGTCTCCTACAGCTGCTTACGGCAACTATCTGAAAGCGTTCAAACATAACGTGAAGATTGTATCTGGCTCTACTGGCTGGATGAAAGACCACGGCGACGAAGTGAAAAAGATGTGTACAGAAGGAGGACAGACGCTTTTCTGGGCATCAAACTTCTCTATTGGAGTAGCGATATTCTCTGCTGTAAACCGCTATTTGGCAAAGATAATGAACGGTTTTCCACAGTATTCCGTTCACATGGAAGAAACTCACCATATTCATAAGCTTGACGCTCCAAGCGGCACAGCTATAACTCTTGCAGAGGAAATAGTAGATAACCTTGACCGAAAAAGCGCTTGGACAAAGGGAACCCTGCTCACTCCTGAAGGAAATATCGAAGGTTCAGACAAGTGTGAAGACAACGAACTTCGCATTGACTCTATAAGAAGAGACGAGGTTCCGGGCATTCATAGTGTCGTATATGACTCTGAAGCCGACTGCATAACTATCACTCATGACGCACATTCACGCAAAGGCTTTGCCCTAGGTGCAGTGCTTGCAGCTGAATACACCAAGGAACATACAGGGTTACTTACTACAAGTGATTTGTTTAAATTCTAAATAAACGAGAAAGATATTACCAGATAACGGCAACAAGAGATATTCTAACCGTTTGGAAAAGGAAATATCTTAAACCATTAAAGCAATGATTAACAAAGAAAAGAAGAAACTGAACATGAAGGTTCAATGGACAAAGTGCATCGTAGTCCTTGCCCTCTATCTCCTGTTCCTTATATGGGTCAAGAGCTGGCTGGGGCTTATCGTTGTGCCGTTCATATTCGACGTTTACATAACAAAGAAGATTAAATGGCAATGGTGGCGCGATTCCGAGAAGCCAGTACGCTTTATAATGAGCTGGGTAGACGCTCTCGTCTTTGCTCTCGTAGCGGTTTACTTCATCAATCTGTTCTTTTTCCAGAACTATGTAATACCTTCATCTTCACTCGAAAAGTCGCTCCTTACGGGAGATTATCTGTTCGTAAGCAAGGTAAGCTATGGCCCGCGTATCCCGGAAACGCCGCTTACAATGCCTTTAACACAGCACACGCTACCCGTATTTGAATGCAAGTCATACATCGAATGGCCTAAATGGGACTATCGAAGAGTAAAGGGATTTGGCAATGTCAAGCTGAATGATATCGTTGTATTCAACTATCCTGCCGGCGATACGTTAGTTTCCAACAAGCAATGGCAGGCTGCTGACTATTACCAAATGTGCTATTCTTTCGGCTATCAGCTAGCACAAGGACCTGCAGACATCAGCAAGCTTACCCCGCAAGAGCAGCATGACTATTATGATTTCATATACAACGTTGGAAGAAACTATATAATAGACAACAAGCAGACTTACGGTTCTGTCATTACAAGACCAGTTGACCGCAGGGAAAACTATGTGAAACGTTGTGTAGGTCTGCCAGGAATGACTCTTCAGATAAAGAATCACATAGTCTATCTGAACGGAAAAGCCAACAAGGAACCTGACAATGTGCAATACACATACTATGTTAAGCTTCTTCAACCAATACCGGAAGAACTCATGTATGAGCTTGGTATAAGCATGGAAGACTTGACTAGCCTCAACGAAAACGGATATTTGCCGCTTACCAAAGCAGCTGTTTCCGCTCTGAAAAAGCGCACAGACCTTGTTGAAAGCATAACGCTTAACACAGATGCAAGCACAGGTGACGTCTATCCACTGAATGCAAACACAGGGTGGACACGTGACAATTACGGACCTGTTTGGATTCCTCAGAAGGGAAAATCCATACGTCTTGACATGAAAAATATAGCTGTTTACGAGCGGCCGATTCGTGTTTATGAAGGAAATGACCTGCAGATAAAAGGCGGAAAGATATTCATCAACGGCAAGCAGACCAATAGCTACACCTTTAAAATGGACTACTATTGGATGATGGGAGACAATCGCCACAACTCGGCAGATAGCCGTTACTGGGGATTTGTGCCTGAAGACCACATCGTAGGAAAGCCTATCTTTATATGGTGGTCTAGCGATCCTGATCGTGGAGGGTTCTCTCGCGTAAGATGGAACCGTCTGTTCCGCATGGTCGACGATATTAAATAAATAAAGAAACTTGAATAAAAGCGAAGAGGAAAGAGTGAACGATAAAGACAGAATCCTAATGTAAGGCATACGGAAGATATTCTTTATTCTTCACTCTTTGTTCTTCATTGAGCCAAGAAGATGAGAAATGCGCTCAAGTTCATGCTCGCGTTATTAGTAACAATCATATTGATGTTGGCTTTTCGCGCATTAGTTTTCACCACCTATACGGTTAAAGGCTCCATGCTTGGAGGCCACTTTGAAGACGGTGACCGTGTGCTGGTGAATAGATGGAGCTATGGCTTGCGCACAGGAGGAGGCAGATTTTTCAATTATACCCGATGGTTGGCAAGCCAACCAAAGCAAGGAGACCTTATTGCATTCAATTGCCCTACCGACAAGAACGAATATGTTTCCTCTCGCCCTGTATATGTCTGCTTCTGCACAGGAGTTCCAGGAGACACGATAAACGTTAACAATATCCCTCTTGTAGTGCCTGGAAAGAACCATATAATAAAGGTAACGGAAAACAATATCTATCTTCTTGCATATATCTACAATAACTATGAAGGAAAGAAAGCACACGTTAAAGACGGTAATCTCTTGGTAGACGGAAGCCCTACACGTTGCGCTTCATTTGACAACGACTACTATTGGGTAAGCTCAGGGCATAAAGACAACTACAATGACTCACGCTTTTTCGGTTTTGTTCCTGAGAATCATATAATAGGAAAAGTGTCTATGCTTCTTTTCTCAATAGATTCTTCCATGCCTTTCTATAATTGTTTCCGTTCCGATAGATGGCTTTTGTTCATCAACTAAGCATAAGAAACGATGATTATAGATATTCAAAAGCGATGGCAATAGATATCATAAGCAATGGTTATAAATATCAAAAACGATGACTATAGATATTCATGCTCAAGGCTAATATAATAAGACAAGAACAAATATATCGCCATTTCATCATAGTAAATAAACCCTTTCAATAGCAAGAAAATAATATATTATGTCAAAAGCATTGCTTTCATCAACATATTTCGGACCAGTCCAGTGGTATCAGAAACTAAACCGATATGACAAGATATGTATTGAAAAGTATGACAACTTCATAAAACAGACATATAGAAACCGTTGTATTATTGCCACAACAAACGGCATTCAAGCACTTACCATACCCGTTGAACGCACGGAAACAAGCATGTCGGCTGGAGCAAACGGCATAGAAACAAATACTGATAGCGCACAAAATGGCGAACAGACCAAAACTTTGTCGAAATGCATGATGAAGGATATACGCATCAGCGATCATGGAAACTGGAGACATATACACTGGAACGCTTTGCAAAGCGCATACGGAGAATCGCCTTTCTTTGAGTATTACGCTGACGATATACGGCCTTTCTATGAAAAGAAATGGACATTTCTTTATGACTTCAATATCGAGATTTGCGCGAAAATGTGCGAATTAATCGACATTCAGCCCAATATTGAATTTACTGAAAAGTTCATTTCATCGGAAGAAGCAACGGCAAACGGCATAGAAGACTATCGTGATGCAATTCGCCCGAAGCACCCTTTGCATGATGAAAGTTTCTCTCCACGCCGCTATTATCAAGTATATGAGCAGAAGCACGGCTTCATTCCAAACCTAAGTATCCTTGATTTATTGTTCAATATGGGCAATGAAAGTGTGCTTTATCTATAATATTACATCATGTTTTGGTTTTTTAATAAGAAATTGTAAGTATTATTCCAATATTTATATTAGCTTTGCAAAATAGAGCAGAATAAAGGGGGAAAAGAACCATTTCTATTGTTGCCCGTTTGCATTGTCTTTATTAACTAGAAGCTAACCAAATATTTAATGATATGTACAACAAGACTTTAAAATCGCTCCTCTTCGCTTTAATAGGCGCGTGCCTTATGAGTTCTTGCATTGGCTCATTCGGATTGTTCAATAAAGTGCTTGCGTGGAACAAGCAGGCAACAGGTAATAAGTTCCTCAATGAACTCATTTTCATTGTGATATCACCAGCATACGCTCTATGTGGTGTAGCAGATGTATTAGTCCTAAATACCATTGAATTCTGGACAGGCGATAATCCTATCTCTGCAAACATAGGAAAAACAGAGAACATTATGGGCAGTGACGGCAGAATGTATGCCGTAACATACCAGAAAGACGGTTATGAAATAAAGGATGACAACGGTGAAATCGTTAACTTTATATTCAATGAAAGCGACAAGACATGGTCTGTTGAGAAAGACGGAGTAAAGACTGTTCTGCTCAAAATGAAGAATAACGATACTGCAGAAATATATCTTCAGAACGGCAAGAGCATGGATGTAAAGCTTGACAAGCAGGGTATCTATGAAGCAAGAATGGCATTAAACGACGGCATCTACTTCGCATCAAGCTATTAAAACTAATGATTATGTCATTAAACACGATGATATCAGCTAATTATACCAGATGATATCAGACGTTAAACCTATAAGATAAAAGGAGTCAGGGCATAGCCTTTGACTCCTTTATTGCTTCTTTATAATGACGTTTCATTTATCTTTGACGCTTCAAATAAAGCGTTCATAAACGAAAAACTATCGCTTTCTTGCCTCGTTCTTGTCTACACATTCAGGGCAAAGACCCTTTACAACGTAATTGATACTATTAAGACGGAAACCGTCGGGCAGGTTTACTATCGGCACATGAATGCGTTTAAGACAAAAAGTGCGATGACATTGCTCACAATAAAAGTGGGTATGTTCGTCTTCAACACCACAATCACAATCGTCGCTACATACATTATACTTCAGGCTTCCACTGCCATCGTCAACAACATGTATAAGGCGATGAAGCAGAAATATGGACAATGTGCGTGAGATAGTGCTCTTATCCACCGTGGGAAGCAGTCTTTCAAGCTGAGGAAGCGACACTGTTTCATCACCCCTATACATTGTACGGAGTATCAAAAGCCTCGTTGCCGTAGGCTTAATGTCGCGTAACTGCAACTTGTCAACAAAGAACTGCTCGTCTTCAATCATGCTACAAAAGTAATGTTATTTAGCGAAAACACAAAATATATTCATCAATGAATTAGGTTAAAACACTAAAGAACGAAGCCAATACATTGCCTTCCGAGAAGGTTAATCCTTATAAAGGAATATTCGTGTGGCATTTAGAACGGCAAGAAGAGCCACGCCTACATCAGCAAACACAGCTGCCCATAGGTTAGCAAAGCCAAGAACACCAAGCAACATCACCAATACCTTAACGCCAATGGCAAAGAATATGTTCTGCTTTACTATCGCTTTTGTACGCTTTCCTATCTTGATAGCTGCTGCAACCTTTGACGGCTGGTCTGTCTGAATCACTATATCAGCTGTCTCAATAGCCATATCAGAGCCTAAAGCACCCATCGCTATGCCCACATTACTTAAAGCCAGCACAGGAGCATCGTTGATTCCGTCACCGATAAAGGCAACATTCCTACCTTGTTTCTTCAATTCTTCTATATGGCTTACCTTGCCTTCAGGGAACAAATCGCCATAACCCTTGTCAACGTTCAGCGCTTTTGCCACCTTGTCAACCAATGCCTGCTTGTCGCCAGACATTATTTCCACATTACTGATATCATTGTCTTTCAACAAGCCGATTGCGTTTACGGAATCTTCCTTCAGCGTATCTGCCAGCAATATATAGCCGATGTATTCGCCGTTTTTCGCACATGCAACGATTGTTTCAGGAAGATTTTCCAGTTCCTTAGGATAACTTACGTGTTCACGCTGAAGCAATTTCAATGTTCCTGCAAGCCATTTGTCATTGCCCGACATTGCCGACAAGCCATAGCCAGGCATGTCTTTTACATCACTGACATCAGCGACATCATCGCCAGCATATTTTACTATCGCCTTTGCTATAGGATGATTGCTGTTACGTTCTATCGAAGAAACGACCTTCAAAAGTTCATTTTCACCCATTTCATCGACATTAACAACTGAGAATTCACCAGTAGTAAGCGTTCCTGTCTTGTCGAATACTACCGTGTCAATATGGGTTATAGCGTCAAGATAATTGCCTCCTTTAAACAATATACCCTTCGTTGAAGCTGCACCGATGCCTCCAAAATAACCCAAAGGAATACTTATTACCAATGCGCAAGGGCAAGATATTACAAGGAATATCAACGCACGATAGAACCAATCGCTGAATATATAGCTGAAAGAAGGGCTTGCCAAAGACCAAAGGAAAGGAAGAACCACCGTCAATAATGCCAATCCGATAACCGTAGGTGTATATACACGGGCAAACTTTCGTATGAAAAGTTCGGCAGGAGCCTTTCTTGCCGATGCCTCTTCTACCATATTAAGAATACGCGAAACGGCACTTTCGCCTGACGGGCGAGTAACTCTGAGCCTAACGACACTATCAACGGCAATCATTCCCGCCAATGCTTCCTTGCCCTTCTCTATGAGTCTAGGCGCGCTTTCGCCTGTAAGGGCAGCAGTATTAAACGTAGAATCGGCACTGATAACCTCGCCATCCAAGGGAACACGCTCGCCTGGCTTCACTTCAATCACGTCACCTACGCATACGTCTTCAGGCTTTTTTTGAGTCAAACTGCCGTCAATCAGCACCATAGCATGGTCTGGGCGAAACTCGATAAGGCTCTTTATGTTATCCTTAGCCTTGTCTACAGCCATGTCCTGAAGCGTTTCTCCTATGCAATAAAAGAGCATTACCGCTACACCTTCAGGATATTCACCTATTATAAATGCGCCTATAGACGCAATCGTCATCAGCATAAACTCGCTGAAAATCTCATGTTCCTTGACGGCACATTCTATCGCTTCCTTAATTACATCTATGCCTACAAGCAGAAAAGCTATGGCATACCAAGCGAGTTTCACGTAACTTACGGCAAACAACTCTACGTCAAAGGCGCTCATAACTATTCCGGCTATAAGCATTACCAATGAGATGGCTGGGCGCAAAAAGTTTCTTTCTTCCATATAAACTATTGTCTGAATTTCAATTTCTGTTTGCAAAATTAACGCTAACTGCGTGCAACTTGGTTGCAAACGTAATTTTTTACGATATTAAAATCATAATTTTCTCAATAGCTGAATATTATTGTTCAAATGCATAAAATGCCGATGAATTATTGAATAAATATTCATGTTTCTGCATAAATATACACTTTCGTTTTTCTGAAATCATGACAAAGGAAAATCGCGAAATAGAAAAACAAGTGCATAAAAATGGGGTTATAAGTGGCAAAGCATGGGGTTATTTCACAAAAACATGTCGTTTCTGGGCAGTAAAGCATAGGTTTACGGGGTAGAAACGGCATGTTTACAACATGAAAACAAGGCTTTTTCAATCAAAAAAGCGGCACTTTTTGGCATGTTTTTGCCTGTTTTCTGCGATTTATCAATGCACACTCGACATAAGAACAATCGTAAATGGCTGGATAAAAGCATTTTAAATTTGCACACGATTTTAGGCGTTTTTTGCAGCCAAAGTATTTTTATTTCAGAAAAAAGCCCTTCTCAGCGCGTTAACGGGATAATTTTCTGTTTTTGAAAACATGGATTTCTGCATAAATATACATAAACAACAAAAGACGAAGATGCGCACAATAAGTTCATAAAAGAGCCGTTTTAACTATATAGATAATGTATAAAGGAGAAAGAAAATGCTGGAAAGCTCATACTACAAGGACATGATTGAGGCAGGATGTGACGAGGCTGGGCGCGGTTGCCTTGCCGGAAGCGTCTATGCAGCAGCCGTTATATTGCCTAAAGACTATAAGAACGCTGACTTCAACGATTCAAAAAAGCTCACGGCAAAGGCACGTTACAGACTTAGAGAAGTAATAGAACGTGATGCAATAGCATGGGCTGTAGGCATAGTAATGCCTGAGGAGATAGACAAAATCAATATTCTTAACGCCAGTTTTCTTGCCATGCACAGGGCATTAGACCAGCTTAAAGTAGCTCCAGAAGCTATTATAATAGACGGAAACAGATTCAAGCCATATCGAAATCTGCCATATACCACTATAATAAAAGGTGACGGGAAGTATCTTTCTATAGCCGCTGCAAGCATACTTGCAAAGACTTACAGAGACGATTACATGGATAAACTGGCTGAAGAATATCCAGAATACGACTGGCTAAGCAATAAAGGCTACCCGACAAAGAAGCATAGAGAGGCGATAAAGAAATATGGAATCACTCCTTTCCATAGGAAAAGCTACAATCTACTGGGCACTGGAGAGTTAGAACTTGACTTCAAATAGGCATGAGACACGATAAACTTGAACGGGAACTCTATCTCATAGAACTCCTTACAGAGAACAGAAGCTACACCGTAAATGACCTTTGCGACAAGGTAGGAATATCGCGACGCAACCTATATTATTATCTTGAATTCTTCAAAGACTGCGATTTCAAGATATACAAGCATGGAAACTACCATTACATAAGCAAGGATTCTCCATATTTCAGGCATATTACCGAGCGCATAACGTTCACCGAAGAGGAAGCGATAGTAATGCGCAGGCTTCTCGAAAAGACAAGAAAAGGCAACGCTCTGATAGAGAACCTAAAGAAAAAGCTTGACCGCTTCTATGATTTGGATATACTTACCAATGACGAACTGCGTGAGCAGACGGCAAACAACATACACGTTCTTTATGAAGCAATAAAGCTTGGGCGTCAAGTAGTGCTGCGAAAATACTCGTCTCCACATAGCAAGACAAAGAGAGACAGGCTTGTTGAACCGTTCATGTTGCTTGATAACAACAACGAAGTAAGATGTTTTGAACCTGCATCAGGGCTTAACAAGACATTCAAGGCAAGCCGTATGCAGAGCGTGGAAATGCTAGACACAGAATGGATATATGCAGACAAGCATCGCAAGATGTACACAGACGTGTTCTTGTTCAGCGGAGAAGAGCGAATGACGGTAAGGTTAGTCTTAGGCGAACTGGCATATAATATTATGAAAGAGGAATATCCGAAGACCAGAGAATATATTTCCAATACCGATGACGGAGGCCATTTGCTGGAGATGGAAGTATGCAGCTATGCCGGAATAGGAAGGTTTGTGCTGGGGCTTTACCATGATATTAAAGTGTTAGGCGATAACGGCTTCAAGGAATACCTGCGTGAAAAGATTGTAAAAATGCACGATTCTATCGGCGATGTCTAATGTTCAAAGCCTGTAGCAAGGCTATTTGGAAACATGAAGAAAATGATTATTTTAGCTATGCATAACCATTAAAATAATCATTTATGAAGAAAGTCACAATCAATCAGGTTTATTTCCAATGGAAAGAGACTAAAAAAGGACAGGTGAAAGAATCAAGTCTTTCTACCTATGCCATTCATGCAGAAAAGCATTTGTTGCCCTTTTTCCTGACTTCGTCACTCAAAAAACATGCATTTTATAACTTGCTGATAAAC
>JAUNIZ010000027.1:12563-22976 GCA_030523165.1 Prevotellaceae bacterium | reverse complement strand
TAATGTCAGCGTTGCTATCGCTGCTGTTGTTCACGTCGTGCGGCATGTTCGACGACGATGACGCCACATGCCAGACGGACAGCGACGCGAAGGGATATCTTTCTGTCCGTCTCCAGATATCGACAGGAACGGATACCCGTGCCGATGAAAATCCTTACGGAGGCGAAGACGGAAACGGTCGTGAAGCAGGAATTAATAATGAGAACGACATAAACAATGTTACCTTGCTGTTCTATAAAGGTGACGGTATAAATTCTACAGATGCTTCCAGTGTAACTATAGAAGAAGCAATGTATTTCTCATCTCTTACTTATGTTGAAAACTCTACTTATACTTATACGTCAGCTACAATAGAATGTCCTACATCATTCCTTGAATCCGCTTATCATGTTATAGTAATTGCTAACGCAGGAGACTTGACAACATTGAAAGGTCATACTTTGGCTGATGTGCGTGATTATGAAATGAAAAATCTTTGGACATCTGCTGATAATATATCCGATTATAACAACTTTGTCATGTCCTCAGAAAGCGACGCAACATTGGATATAAAAAATAATCCATCTGGTACAGGAACAGAATCTAACCCTTATGTACTTACAGCTTCAATAGAACGCCTTGCAGCAAGAATAGATATTGTTCCTGGAGATGAAAACACATATAAATATAATTCTACAGATAATACTTACACCTATCCAGTATATAACAGTGAATCTTCTACAACAGAAGAAAGTGACATTATTGGCTATTATGTATTGAAATATGTTATGCCAATAAACTGCTACAATGATTATACATATCTTATAAAGAGAGTAGGAACATCGGCTACATCTGTAACTGACAATGTTACTTATCTTGGTGCAGAAACAGCAACATCAAATGTAGCTACAAACTATGTATATTCTCCTTATTTCTTAGAGAAAGCAGGTGACACTTATGCTACGACTTTGCAACCGTTATATAAGAACTATGGTACAGCATATACAGACTTTAGTTCTTATCCAGTAGCAGAAGCAAAGCAATATGCGACTGATGGAGATTCTTACTTTATTGTAGGTTACACAATGGAGAATACGTTGCCGAATGCAAACAAAAGTTACATAACGGGCTTGCTGTTTAACGGTACGTATTATACAAAGTCAGAATGGAACAGTGGTAGTCCAGCAGAAGGAAGTGGAACATCAAAGACCTATACTTATTATATACGCCACAGCGATCCAACAGGAACTGGCACGACTGAAGACCCTATGTATTACGGTATAGTGCGCAACAATATCTATCGTATAAAGATAGAGAAGATATTGGGTGAAGGCGACAGCGGCATGCAGCTTACAATCAATGTGCGTAAGTGGGCGACATACACACACTCAGAGGTTATAATGTAAAAACGAACATTCATGAAACGATATAACAATATGATATCAGGACAAGTTAAGAAGTTTGCTTTGACGGGCGGAGTAAATAAAAATACTCTGCTTCGGTTTGTCGTAAGCATTCTCATAGCTCCTGTTATTCTCCTTGGTCTTGCTTCCTGTACCTCTAACGACGACGAAGACAATACAAAAGACATCGATAACAAGCAAGTAACCGTAACAATTAACCTCTCAACCGACACCCCTTCAACAAGAGCAACTATTACTCCAACATGGGGAAGTGGTTCAGATGACGAAAACATGAAAAGTTGGATTGTGGTAATTGCCAACAAATCAGACAATAAGATTGTTAATGTAATTTCAAATACAAATAATATATCGTCAGGTGTTGAAAGTGACACTTATACTTTGTCGCTTGCTACAGGAGACTATTATTTCTATTCTTTCGCAAATATAACTGCAACAGAGTTGGGTAATCCTCAAAAAGACGGTACTGCAAGTTTCGACGACATGACCTTTGCTGTAAACGGTAATGACTTTGATACGTCAGATGCTGGTATTCCAATGAGTAACAAGCAAGAAGTATCAATAACAGAAAGCACAACAGGAATAGAATTGTGGGTAGTAAGAATGTTGGCAAAGGTAACGTTGAAGTTCAAAAACTCCACATCTTCTGATATAACTATAAATAGCATAAGCCTTAGTGACATTACAGAGAATGCTTCTGTAAAAAAATCAAATAATCTTATGCTAATGCCTATAGTAACTGGTGGTACAGATGAAGTAGCATGTACTCCAAATCTTAATGCAAAAGATACAACTTGTGTTGAATATACCCGTATTATTACTGGTGGCTTTACAGTAGCAGGTAATACAGATTATACTACTGAAGGAAACAGCGTTTCATTCTATGTAAATGAAAGTGTGGCTCATAATCCGAGTTACTTTGTTGTTACGTTGAATACGAAACAAGGAGATGTGGAGAGTGTGCAGCGTTATGCTTTGTTTGACGATTGGACAACGATAGCGCGTAACGACCACCACATATTGCAGATAAATCTCAATGACTACAAGATAAACTTCACTGTACAGTCATACACCGCCATAGGTGTATATCCATCTATTGAAGACGACGGCAAGCAACTCTCGCTTACCTTCCATCTGCCAGAAGAGGAATTCCATATAATTCCAACAGTAACGAAGTTGAGTGCCCCAAATGCTATCGTTGATTTTACGTATGTGGAATGGAAAAGTTTAAGCTCAGTACCTGAAGGTATGTTTAAGACAGCTCCATCATGGAATGAAACCTTAGGCTATATAGAAGGTGTAATGGGTGGTACTTTTGGACAGAGGGATGAATCTTTGTATCAGCTTCAGATAAAGATTGATGATAATCTGACATTGACATACAAAGTCCAGATAAACCAAGACCTGACGTGGTACAACAATACATCATCAGGAGTAAAAGACAAGCGCACCTCTCTGCCTCGCCAGTGGCAAACGGTGTATGTGTCGGAATAGTAATGTGTAAGGAAATGAATCATTATTCATAATACTTTGTTTATATGAAAACGATTGATATGAAAAAAACAGAAACCAATAATATGACAACCGTAAGCTCTCTCTTTAATAAGTCTTTAATCTCACTATTAATGAGAGGCTTACTCTTTGTATTCCTTTTTGCATTACCTAAAGAAGGATGGGGACAGACTGCTTTAAACAGTTATTTGGTCTTGGATGACAACAATAGCGTTAGTATAAGTTTTGACAATCTGTTTAAAGAATATAGTTGGAGCGGACTGAATAAATATTCTTATGCGTGTATTTACTTGTTAGATAGTAATGGTAGCGTTGTAGATTTGTCTAAATTAATATTTACTGTTGGTGGAGATTCTTTTACCGATTCGGAATCTTATGATGAACAAGGAAGAAGAATATATAATAATAAATTCTATTATAATAAGTCTGAAAGAACAGGCAATTATCAATATAATGATCCCAGCTCAGGCTTTTTTAATGTTGTCATAACAACTGGTGGTGATGACATTACAGGCTACCAGTTAGTTTTTATGGCATCTAATACTAACGTTTTTACTGAAAATGAGAATTCTTATGACTTAAAGAATGTTTATACGATACTAAATAGTAGTAGTACTGGGTCTTTTAAGCATTATTTAGGTTATGCTAATACAGAATATGATACTACTTACGAACATGATATGCAGCAAGTAGCTGATTGGGATTACTATTATTATGTTAGCGGAAGTGATGATGTTCAGAATCTTGAGTTGCCGTTTATGGATTATACGACGACAACTGGTCATGATTTGGAACCGCAAGGTTTTTTCCGTTGGTATAACCTTACGACTGATGAGAAATCAGACAATGTTGCCGCATATAGCTCAAGTACAAAATTACAAGAGATGTTTTTTTCAGGTGATGAAACAAGAAGTGCTGGTTTAGTAGCATATAATTTGGGTTTAACTTCTTCTCCTAAAGGACCAACTCAAGACATAATAGGCGTAAAATATACTCCACCAACAGAAGCAAAATCTGGTGATTGGGCAGGAGAGACTATTGCTTGTGATGTCAGCCGATATATAGATGGTCTTGATGCAAGTGGGAGTTATTTCGTGCATGAGCCGACTTTATCTACACGCTATATATACCATATTCTTCCAGCAAAGAAAATGGCTGATGATATAAAGACTGCATTGGTGAAAAACAATTCGGATACTGATGACAATTCTTATGAAGACAACAAGAAAATTACATTAGGAGCGAAGGATGTAAGTTCTACTATGACGCTTCGCCTTAGTCATGAAAAGTATTGGTTCTATCCGATGACTGGAACAAATAAACATGCCTATTCCCAAGATTCAAAATATAAGATAACGGATAGCGATTTTGGTGATGAAATGTTTCAATCTACGTCTACAAAGTGGTATGCCTATGATCAGACAATGACAAAGTATTGCATATTGACTTATTCACACAGTAGTCGTTTCTATGAATTCAAATTAAGCATGTTCAATGGTCTTCAATGGTATACACTTGATGGCGCTACAACTACATCACCAACTATTACTTATGGGTCGGTAATATTTGTTGTTGCTTACGCAGTTAACGGAAGCAATAGTTGTCCGATAGCAAACTTTGATATACGTATTTTCAATGTTTATCCAAAGACTAAGGATGAGTTGGCAAATGAACCGACACGACTTATTTCTTATCTTGAGGAGCATTATACACAGGCTACCGATCCTATTTCATTTGATAATGATAACTCAGAACTAACGCTTTCTGCTCCAACTTCACCAGATGACAATATGAGCCGTATCCCTTCTGCATGGGACAAGCGTGCTTACGGCTTTGTGTATAGAGACCTGATTGAACAAAGTGCAGGCGGAACATCCGCAGGTGCATACTATAATCCACAACATTCTCCTTTGCATGGGGATTATGGATTGTATAAATCTGCAAACGTATTAGGAATATCAGGTAACGGTACTGCTTTTACAGATAATTATCTATGGTATACAGGAGGTGAACTTCGTGACAAGACATACGAATATACGAACGGTGCCCAGTCTGGTCATTTCCTTTATGTTGACGCTTCTGACGAAAGTAGAAGTATAGCAGCTGCAGATTTCAAGTCAGACTTGTGTACTGGTAGCCAACTTGTGTTTAGCGCGGCTGTAGCTGAGATGACGGGTGATAATATTAGGCCGCAGTTGATGTTTAAGATTTATGGAATGATACGTGACGAGGATGATAATGAGGTAAGCCGTACTCTCCTACACTCATTCTCATCAGGTAATTTTGACAACAATGTTACCATACCTCTGCAAAAGGCTACATGGTATCAGGTTTACGGAAAGATAACATTGCAGAAAGAAGTAGGCGCAGACCGCTTTATGGATTTCCGTCTTGTCATAGACAACTATTGTAATGGAACATTAGGTGCAGACTATGCCGTTGACGATATTAGACTTTATATTAAACATGCACGAATAGATGTTTTGCAAGATGAACCGATATGTGATGATAATGCTTCAACGGCTGAAGTAAAGTTGAAGTTACGTGCATTGCATGAAACAATGACTGCATTGACAGACCATGCAACTGAGGGTACGGTTTATTTCCGTTTTGTAGATGAAGACGGAAATCCAACTACTGATGTAGATTATGGTAATGGTAATTATAATTATGGAAGTGCAGTTATTCCAGATGACTATAGTGCTACAAGAACACTTAATAATGATTTATCTGATGCAGAAACACTAATGTTTGAGACAATAGACGGTGACAATTATATAGTATTGGCAAATAGGCACTTCAATCTGGATTTGTCAAAGCAGTATTATGTATCTGTAACGTTTGATGACCCTACGTCAGCTGATGCAGAGTGGGGAACACCAGATATGGTTTGTTCTACATATAGTAGCTGGTTCAGCATGATAGCGCAAGACGTAATGATAACTGATGCAAATGGAAATGTCGTAACATCAGTGCGCATGCCTTGTGACGAATCGAAAGAAGCTAACATTGATATTAATGCAAGATTGGTAACTGTAGACCAGTCAACAGGCGGAAGCATTACTTTGCAGAATGTCAAGTTCGACTGGTTTATGGGTAGCAAGTCAGAATTTCAAGCTATACCTAAACTTCAAGAAGCGTTGGCGGATTTCCGTGCCAATATGAAAGATGCAACTACTCTTGACGGATATAGTAATGTTGCAGAAGACCCAGCCTATGTTACAGTTCTTGAAACTTATGTCAATAATAAAACTTTGATTCTTGCTGCAAGCACTGAGTTCCCTAAAGACGAGGTAACGCTTACAGCAGGCAATACTTATACGATATCTGTAATACCTATCAGTGAGAAACATGAAGAAGGTGGTGTTACTTATCAGATATGTCTTGACCCGATGGAGTTTACGTTGCGTGTAGTAACAGACGGACCTACTCTTAATTTCGGATTCTCTGATGTAGATTATCCGTCAACCACATATTACCGTATAGTACGTTTGGGATTGCCACAACTGAATAAGATGATTAGTGAGAATGAATCGAATAATGAAAATGGATATCTTTATCTTCCGATTCATAGTATGACTAATAGTTCTGGTGATGTTCAAGCATTGTCATTCAGTGGTGATTATAATAAGATAACTTTAAGTGGTACTAATGACCCTGTATTTACAATAACACAAATTGGTACTGTAAAAGGTGAGACATTAAATAATGGTGAAGAAACTTTAGGTATCTTGTTTAATAGTGATTTTGTTAAAAATCTACATGAAGGTTATTGGTATGAAGCAGCATTTACTTACGAAGAAAGTGATGCATCAAGCAATGACTGTCCTGGTGAGTCATACTTAAGGTTCTATATAGTTCCTGAGTATCTTACATGGAATCCACGAGCAGACAATAACCTGAGTGCAAACTGGAACAATGACCTAAACTGGAACAGAACTGTAAAAGCGGATATATATAAGGGATCAGAATACAGCGACAATAATGAGAATGGTACTTCATACGCTAATGTTCCTAATGCAAATACTTACGTGCCAATGAAATTCTCAAAGGTAACGGTTAAGGATTATGGCGAGCGTCGTTTCCCAGACTTGGGCTACATACAGTATCAGAACAACGGTATAGCTTCTGACCTTACCAACGTCAGCGGTCATGCAGCAACGAGCGAGATACAGTATAGTATAATGGTTAAATGGAAGAGCGACAATACGTATGGAATGGAAAACAATAACTATTATTGTGAGAAGTTCTACGGCAACACCTGCGACCAGATATATTTCAAACCACAGGCAGAATTGCTTGACCAGTGTTTCCTTATATATAATAAGGCATGGGTTGAAAAGGAATTTGAACCGAACAAATGGTATGCTATGTGCTCTCCTCTAAAGGATGTATACGCAGGTGATATGTATGTGCCGTATAGCAACGGCCGTCAGGAAACAGAGGCATTTACGGACATAAACTTTGTTACAAGTGATGGATATAGCCGTAACCGTTACCCAATATATCAACGTAACTGGGACAGACAAGGAACGGAAATAGCAGCTTCTGGTGAATATGATGCATACGATTATTCAGGTACAAGTATAACTATGCCTGAAACAATCAATTTGACATCTACACTGTGGAGCCATGTATATAATGACATGAGAGAGTCTTATTCTCATATTGAGACTTCAGACTATGGAGTAGGCGGCTTTGCAATAAAGGCAGGCAACAGTTATTTCCCAGGTACGAGTGCTACGGGAAATGCATTGGTGCGTCTTCCAAAGGCAGATACTGAATATTCATATTATGATTATGCAGACAATGCTACAAGTGGTTCTGTTACACTGAGTAAAGACAGTATATACAGAATGGTAGTAGACCCTGATTATACATCTACAGCCATGTGTAGAATAACGTTGCCGATAGAGAATCTGCATCAGAGTAGCGAGATGGGCGGAAATACCTATTATCTAATAGGCAATCCATATACGGCAACTCTGAGTATGTTCCGTTTCTTGCGTAATAATTCTCACTTGGTTAATACTACTGTATGGACATTAGAAGACGGAGAACTAAAAGCAAATACAGTTCCAACCGGAACTTATTATGACAAGTCAAAAGATGTAATGATAAGACCAATGCAGGCGTTCTTTGTGAAACTCAATGACGGTGCAGTGCCTAAAGACATTTCATTTACATCATCTATGACGATTGACCGTTATGTAATTGGAGGTGAAGATATTTCCAATACAAGCGAAACGCAAGCATCGTCTATAAGAATGAAGGTGGCAAACGATAGCCAGAGTAGCGAAGCAAGACTGAATGTATCTGCTGATGCACTTATGGAATATTCAGATGACGAAGATGCGGAAGCGCTATACAATAATCTTGACTATACACCTACGCTGTATACTGTAGCTTCAGACAAGGCGGTAGAACTGAACTCTCTGCCAGAGATTGACTGGCTGCCGTTCGGTGTCGTGAGTGAGGATGAAGAAGACTTTAAGCTTACTGCACAAGGTACAGACAGCTACGGAGAGAAGCTGTATGTTTACGACGCAGCTACAAAGAGCTATACAGAATTGAATGATGCCGACACACTGACGATAAAGAGCAATGCTCACGGAAGATACTTCCTTACAACGTCAGGCGGAACGACAGGCAACAGAATTGCTGATGCTGACGTAAACAACTCTGTGAACTGCTATTCACCACAGGCTGGTCTGATAGTGGCTACTGCAACGGCAGACGACGTGATGAACAAGGTGATGGTTTACGGCACAGACGGCAGTATGGTGAAACAGGTGCTTGTAGACAATGAGATATCATGCAATATCAATGTACCGCGCGGTATATATATCGTGAAGGTAATGACCAACGGCAACACAGAGCCTGTAGTCAGGAAACTGAGTGTAAGATAAAATTATGTCATAAATTAATAATGCCAATACAGAACTGGGCGAAGCTTTAAATTTTACTATCAGAGAATAATTAAATCTTTTTTTGAGAATGCCACGGTGGATTACGTAGTGATACGGCGAAACCTTCCGGCATTCTCTTTGTTTTATAATGTTTATATGATATACCGTTGTATATAGTGATAAACTTATCTGCGATTAATGCGCAATAACCGGAAAAATCTTGTAATTTTGCACAGACAATTAAAAGAAATATATCTATGGCACTTATAAAATCAGTAAAAGGTCTTGTTCCTAAGTACGGAAAGGACTGTTATTTCAGCGAGAATGCAACAATAGTAGGGGAGGTAACGATGGGCGACGAATGCTCTATATGGTTCAATGCCGTGCTTCGCGGTGACGTGGCACCTATTACTATGGGCAACAGAGTGAACGTGCAAGACGGTTCATGCGTGCATGTAACAAACACTACGGGTCCTGTATTGATAGAAGATGACGTAACTATCGGACATAACGCGACGGTTCACGCATGTACAATACGACGTGGCGCACTGATAGGTATGGGCGCTACTGTACTGGACAATGCGGAGATTGGTGAAGGAGCGATAGTAGCAGCAGGCGCGTTAGTGCTTCAGGGAACTAAGGTCGGTGCGCACGAGATATGGGGTGGCGTACCTGCAAAGTTCTTGAAAAAGACTAGCCCTGACCAGGCTGAAAGCTTCGCCAAACATTATGTCGAGTATTCTAAGTGGTATCTTTAATAGTGAATAGTTGATAGTGAATAACTAATAGTGAAGAGTTAAAAGTGGCGCATTTACAACCCCGTAAATGCGCCACTTGTTATATAGTTCAACTCTAGATGAACGGTAAATATACTGTTAACCAAATAAATCAGAATGGGTTCCTGTGTCAACAAGAAGCAAAATCAAATTGTCATTATCAATTTCCCAAACCAAAAGCCAGTCTGGTGTAATGTGGCACTCCCAACATTTACTGAATTTTCCTTTTAGTTTATGAGGTTTATATTGTTGAGGTAGAGTTCCTGTCTCAGCCAATATCGATACTACTGCGACAAATTGAGATTCATCGCAGCCTCTTTTCAGGCATTTCTTAAACGACTTCTTGAATAGTCTGGAATATCTAATTGTATATTTCATTCCTTAAGGCTCTTCATGAGTACATCAATGTCGTCAGTCTCAAAGAGTTCGTCCTCGTGTGCAGCCTTTACAGCCGCTTCAAGTCTTGATATTTTCTGTGGCTTCTGCATTTTTGCTTTCCACCCCATTCTTTTTATCAGAGACTTAAACAATGCCGCATCACTGGCAGGAATGTTTAACGTATAATTATAATCTCTACTCATACTGTTATCAGGTTTGTCTTCGATTGCAAAGATAGTGCAAGCCGAGAGAAAAACAAAATAAATGAGGATTTATTTTTATTTCCGAGGCGCCGTCTATCTTATGAAAAGATAGTGCAAGCCGAGAGAAAAACACAATTTGCAAAGATAAGAATTGCAAATTGCAATCGTGTTTAACTATTTTTATAATCCGCAGGCTGTCACCAGCGGTTACTCATGGTTCGCCATCCTTTCAGGG
>JAUNIZ010000027.1:0-12463 GCA_030523165.1 Prevotellaceae bacterium | reverse complement strand
ACGATAGATAGCTGTATGTATATACCGCAAGCTGCGCTACGCTTGCATGCGGTTAGGGAAAGTTCGCCACCTTTCAGGGACGATAGATAGCTGTATGTATATACCGCAAGCTGCGCTACGCTTGCATGCGGTTACAAAGATTGGCCCTCTTTGAGGACCTACGTAACTTAGTAACAGATACCCTTGGCAACGAGTAACAGATACCCATGACAGACACCCACTCGTGGATGGCAATGGTACCCCACTCATGGGTGTTAATGATACCCCACTCGTGGATGGCAATGATACCCCACTCATGGGTATTAATTGTATCCCACTCATGGGTAATAATGCGTGTGTCCCTGAAAGGGGCAAACCATGAGTAACCGCATGCGAGCGAAGCGTGGCTTGCGGATCTTATGTATGATGTCTATCACATCGCCACCTTCGGTGACGTATGTTATATAGGTATTTGTATAAATCTGCAGTGAGGAATACGATGAGTAGTAATGCAAAAGGGATTGTTGCGGAACGGGGAGTTTTGTGTTGCAAAACGTAAGATTTGGATATGACATTCAGAATGTTGTGTGTTTTTAACGCGCGGAAACGCTTTTGAAATATTGTTGTAAATGTTTCATCATTTGAAGGAAAAGGGTATGTAATATTGCAGGCGTAATTTTGCAACCGTAAACAATATGAACAAATGATGAAGAAAGTAAGACGATGCTTGTCAATACTTGTATTATTGCTTTTTGCCGTGAAGGCAATGGCAGCGGATATACGGGGAAGAGTGATTGACGCAAGCACAAAAGAACCTCTTATAGGGGCGACGGTGCAAGTTGAATGTACTGCGAATGGGTCACAGACAGGCGCAACGGTACAGATTGAGGGTACTGATATGATAGCGGCATCAGATGTCGATGGAAAGTTTGTATTTACGGGATTGGCCGACAAGGGCGGCTATACACTGACCGTAAAATATATATCTTACAAAACAAAAAGAATTGACGGGGTTCAAGCGAAGGACGAGGCGCAGGAAATAGAGATAGCCCTTGTACCTGATGAACAGACACTGCAGGAAGTCACTGTGGCGGGAGTTGCAAGGCGAAACACTGAAACCGCAGTTATACAGATGGCTAAGAACAGTCCCGTCATAGTGAGCAACGTATCTGCACAAGAGATAAGCAAGACACAGGACAGCAATGCGGGCGAGGTTATCCGCCGTGTTCCCGGAGTCAGTCTGATAGACGACAAGTTTGTGATGGTGCGCGGATTGTCGCAACGTTACAACAATGTATGGATTAACGGCGGTGCCGTTCCGAGCAGTGAAGCCGATTCGCGTGCATTCTCCTTCGACCTTATTCCGAGTTCGCAGATTGACAATATGCAGATAGTAAAGACCCCGTCGCCGGAATATCCTGCGGACTACACTGGCGGATTTATTACTATCAGCACCAAGGATATACCTACGGAGAATACGGCGGAGGTGTCTGTCGGCGGCAACTGGAACACCTCCACGTCATTCTCGACGTTCAAATACTCAGACGGTTCGGGCACTGACTTCCTCGGATTCGATAGCGGTATGCGCAGTCTGAATGGCGGAATAAATGCCAGTATGAACAGTATCGGCGACGGAGGGACCGACCTTCTGAACAACGGATTCAACAACAACTGGCTCGTCAAGACCATGCGCCCTGCCGGAGACCTTAAGCTTTCGGCGTCGATAGGGCGCCGGTGGAAAGTGGGCAAGCACCAGATGGGAATGATAGCAGCCATGAACTACAGCAATGAATACCGCATGTACGAGGACATGACTAATAATCTCTTCGGCGTATATGACGCAAACAAGGACAAGTCGAACTATCTGCGCCAGTCTACGGACAACCAGTACAACCATAACGTGCGCCTCGGCGCGATGTTGAACTTCACTCTGTTGTCTGCATCGGGACGCCATAAATACCAGCTGAAGAATATCTTCAACCAGATAGGAAACGACAGATACACATGGCGCGAAGGCATCAGTGCACAGTCAGACAACGAGCAATCAGCCGAATACTACTATCGCAGCAGAACCACGTACAACGGTCAATTGACCGGAAAGCATAGCTTTACGAACGATGAACTGGACTGGAGCGCAAGCTATTCATTCGCCAACAGAAACGTGCCTGACCGCCGCCGCTATCTGATAAACGACGCGTTGGAGACGGGAACTATGCAGCTCACTACGGGAAACGATATTTCCCGCGAATGGACAAAGCTTGACGAACACATCGTCTCGCTGGCTGTCAACGACAAGCACGACTTTTCTTTCGGCTCGTGGACACCGTCGCTGAAGTTCGGCGCATACGGTGAATACCGCACACGAGAGTATGTTACACGTAATTTCATCTACAACTGGAATGCCAGCAGCAACAATCTTCCTACAGGATTCCGTACTATGGACGTGCCGACACTGCTAAGCTCGAGCGAGTATTACGGCGAGGACATGCTTTATCTGCTTGAGGAAAAGAAGATGAGAAACAACTACAAGGGCAACAACACAATGGGTGCCGGCTATCTTGCTGCAATGCTTCCGTTCGGGAAACTGAGCGTATATGCAGGCGTGCGCTACGAGTATGACCACATGGAACTTATCACCAACACGAGCGACAGCAAGGAAAGCCCGTTCAGCCACAACTACGAATACAACGATCTGTTCCCTTCTGTAAACGCGACATACAAGTTCTCGGAGGAGCACCAGCTGCGCCTTTCATACGGAAAGACGGTTAACCGTCCTGAGTTCCGCGAGGTATCGCCGTCAGTGTTCTACGACTTCGACCTTGCGTCTGACGTTCAGGGAAATACAGAACTTACTCCGTGCTACATTCAGAACATAGACCTTCGCTATGAATACTATCCTTCGAAGGGCGAGATAATATCTCTGGCGGCATTCTACAAGTATTTCGACTCGCCGATAGAGTGGACATATACCGTGTCGGGAGGTACCGACCTGGTTTACTCCTACATGAACGCCAAGTCTGCAAACACCTATGGTCTGGAACTGGACATACGCAAAGACCTTTCGTTCATAGGACTTCACGGATTCAGCTGGTCGTTCAACGGAGCGTTGATAAAGAGCAAGGTGAAGTTTGAGGAAGGCTCAAAGGAAGAGAACCGCCCTATGCAGGGACAGTCGCCATACCTTATAAACACCGGCGTGTTCTACAAGAACGAGAAGCTACAGCTCGATGTTGCAGTGTTGTACAACCGCATAGGCAAGCGCATTATAGGCGTAGGACGAAGTGAAGGAACAACGAGCGGCAACGAGACACTGCGAGTGCCTGACAGCTACGAGATGCCTCGCGACGTGATAGACCTTTCTGCTTCAAAGCGCTTCGGCACGCACTGGGAGGTGAAGCTCAACGTGCGCGACCTTCTGGCGCAACGAGTTTACTACAAGCAGTTTGCCGACGTGAACTATTCTGACGGCTCTCATAAAGAGGTAGAACAGGTTACACGCTCTTTCAAACCTGGCAGGAATTTCGGCTTGAGCGCAGTCTACAAATTTTAGGCTCTGCTTATCGTCAATGAAAATACAACGACAACAAGTACGAGATACAGTGACAACAAATATTACTGACAACAAATACATGAATTATTTAACATGACATTATGATGCAAACAAAATCAATTAAAATGGAAAAGTTTAGACTTTTAGGATGCGCAGGCATCCTCGCTCTTGCGGCTATGATGTCCGCATGCAGCAGTGACGATGACAACAACGACGGTGGAAACGGCGGCAGCGAAACCGTAAACTGGACTACCGACGGTGGACTTAAGGCTTGTGACCACATTCTCTTTACAGCCGACGGTGACGCCAACGTAAGCGACGAAGGCACGCAGATAGGAAACGGCGACCAGGAATTCGTGTTTACTGGCAAGCAGACGCTAAAGAAAGGCACTTATCTGCTTAAGGGCTGGGTTTACATAGCTTCTGGCGCTGAACTCACAATAGAGCCTGGTACAATCATAAAAGGCGACAAGGAAACTCAGGCTGCGCTTATAGCTGAGCGTGGCGGTAAGCTTATAGCACAGGGAACAGCTACAGCTCCAATCGTGTTTACCTCTGAGGCTGCAAAGGGCAGCCGCAAGCCTGGCGACTGGGGTGGCGTGATTCTCTGCGGTAACGCGGTGAACAACCAGACCGAGCAGCAGATTGAAGGCGGTCCGAGAACAAAGCACGGAGGTTCTGACGATACTGACAATTCAGGCATTCTTAGCTATGTCCGCATTGAATTTGCCGGTTATCCGTTCAAGGCTGATAAGGAAATAAACGGCTTGACACTCGGTTCTGTAGGTTCAGGAACACAGATTGACCACGTGCAGGTGTCTTACTCAAACGACGATTCCTTTGAGTGGTTCGGCGGAACGGTAAGCTGCAAGTATCTGATAGCCTACAAAGGCTGGGACGACGACTTCGATACCGACAACGGCTTCAGCGGTAACGTGCAGTTCGCGCTTGCCGTTCGCGACTCCAAGATTGCAGACACATCGCAGAGCAACGGCTTCGAGAGCGACAATAACGCTGACGGTTCAACATCAACACCGTTCACTTCTGCCGTATTCTCTAACGTTACATTCATCGGCCCTAAGGCTGTTGACGCTTCGTTTGTGAACTCTACTGACTACATTACCGGCGGCGACTACTATCCAAACAACGGTTCTGCACTCGGAAGATTCCAGGCAGCTATGCACATCCGCCGCAATTCACGCCTCAATTGCTTTAACTCTGTAGCAGTGGGATGGCCTATCGGCATTATCCTCGACAACGAGAAGGGTGACACTCAGGGTGCCGCTACATCACAGAACTTTAAGATACAGAACGTGTGGTTCGCAAATATGGACGCTGTAGGAACCGACTATAACAAGATTTACGTGGACGGATTGTACAACTACGACACCAAGACCGTTGACGAAAGCCAGGCTTCTTTCTCTAGCACATGGTTCAAGGCGCAGAGCGGCAACCAGGTGTTCGACAGCGCAGACGGCTGGTTTGACACTACTGGATATATGCCTCAGTCTGGCAGCGCACTGCTCACGGCAGCTTCATTCACAGACTCTAAGCTTGCAAGCGGCTTCGATCAGGTAAGCTATATCGGCGCTTTCGCCTACGGCGACACATGGCTTGACGGTTGGACAAACTTCGACCCGCAGAACGCTGACTATTAATAAGGTAGTCAATACATTGTAGGTTATTTGTTGATTTATTGGTAATCTGCGCCTGCGTACACGAGTGTATGCAGGCGCAGACATTTTGTTTGCGATTCTTTAAAATAGCTGACAATCTGTATTTGCTTAACGCTCTATATTTGGCGAATTTGAAAATCAAAGTCAAGAAGGCGAAAAAACAGGGCAAAAACGTGTGCAATCGTAAAGCGATAAGTATTAGTACGTTATGCGATAATATAATAAAGTGTGCAATAAAAAATGCTGTTTTTCATTGCAAAACACCCTTTTTGGGAGTTCAAAACATGGTGTTTCGACATTCAAAAGGTCATGTTTTGATTATCAAAAGACCATGTTTCGATTATCAAAACATCATGTTTTAATTTTGGAAAGGTCATTTCTTGACGTTTTATTGACATTTTCCGAAACTTCAATTTCTATTTCGTCAATTTTCGCGGAACTTTTTCAAGTGGCACATTGCTATGCTTTTCGACGATTATGCTTACATTATGTAAATCCTTGCGGTTGTTTTTAAATTTCTTACAACTTCGTTTTTGAATATCGGCATTGCGTTTCAGTCTGTAAGAAAACGTGTGCTAATCTGTTCAAAAGTGTATGTTTCACATCTTTATATATACAATATGTCAATAAAATAAATATTTTACTAACATTTGTTTTGTATTTTCTTGGTAGTTATTGACAAATTGCTTAACTTTGCAGCGAGAGAGAATAAAATTGTAAAACAGCGGACAAACAAACACAAAAGACGATGGGTATTAATATTAAAGAGTTGACAGGAAGCCGTGATACGGTTAACAAGTGGATGGAGAGATTCGGTGTCCGCTTCGGTGTGTATAAGCATGGAGTGTTCAACGAGCAGCTGTTCCCTTTTGATTCAGTTCCGCGTATCATCGAAAAGGACGCATGGAGTTATCTGGAAAGCGGACTTAAACAACGTGTGCAGGCATTGAACATGTTTCTTTGGGACGTTTATCACGACAAGAAAATCATTAAGGACGGTGTCGTGCCCGAAGATTTCGTTTATTCATCAAAGGGCTATATGCCTGAGTGCGAGGGCATAAATCCAGAGGGCAAGGTGTATTCGCACATTTCGGGAATTGACCTTGTGGAAGGAAAAGACGGACAATGGTATGTCTTGGAGGACAATCTGCGCATTCCGTCGGGTGCGAGCTATCCTATGATAGCGCGCCGCATCACACGCAAGGTTGCACCGGGCACATTCGCAAGCAATGCCGTTGCAGACAATAGAGATTATTCTGATTTATTGAGAGAGATGATGGACGAGATGAACGGCGACCGTGGAATCGCCGTCATCTTGACTCCTGGCCGTTACAATTCAGCATTCTTTGAACATTCATACTTTGCCGAAAAGACCGGCGCTACGCTTGCCTATCCGGGCGATTTGTTCGTTGAGGACAATAAGGTGTACTATGCCGGAATGTATAAGGAGAAGACACGCGTAGGCTGTATATACCGCCGCATAAGCGACGAATATATGGACCCTATGACGTTCGAGCCGTCTTCGCTCTTGGGAATACCTAATGTAATGCAGGCATACAAGGCTGGAAATGTGGCTCTGATTAATGCTATCGGCAACGGCGTGGCAGACGACAAGGGCATATACTACTTCGTGCCGAAGATGGTGAAGTACTATCTCGGCGAGGAATCCATACTTCAGAATGCCCCGACATACCTTCCTTTCTTCAAGGAAGACTATGACTATGTGATGGCAAACCTGCACAAGCTAGTTATAAAAGACGTGAGCGAGGCTGGCGGCTACGGCGTGATGTTCGGCAGCGAACTGGCTCCCGACAAGCTGGAAGAGCTTCGTCAGCTTATAATAAAATATCCGCGCAGATGGATAGCACAGGAAGTCGTTGACTTTAAAGACCTCGAAATACTTGAGAACGACCAGCTGGTGTGGCGCAAGGCAGACCTTCGCGCGTTTGTAGTGACCGGCAAGGATACTAAGGTATGGCGCAGCGGACTGACGCGTTTCTCGCGTAATCCCGATTCATTCGTCGTCAATTCGTCACAGGGAGGCGGCTTCAAGGACACGTGGATAATGACAGACTAGCCTTCGGGCATCTCTTTTCGGCTATTCACACTATAGCCTGCGCTATCTGCAACGTAATTTAAAGAAATAGGAAATACATTATGGTAAAAAGTGATATAATATCAGCGACAAAAGCCAACAACCTGTTTTGGCTTGGAAGATACGAGGACCGCGTCTACATGACACTGCATGTAATGAACAAATGCTACGACAGAATGATTGACGGACACCCGGAAGAGTACATGGACCTGTGGCGTATGCTCGACATGTCGGGCATTTATGAGACCAACGAAGCGTTCACCTTGGGAATGCTCTACGACGAGAACAACCCTTGTTCGCTTATGTCCGCACAGAAGTACGCTATGGACAACGCAATCCTTCTGCGCGAGGACATTCTTTCAGAAACCCTAAGCTATCTCGAAATGAGCATTGCCCTGATGAAGAAGTGCAAGGCTGCCGGAGTGACAAACATCACCGAGCTGCAGCCGGTAAACGACTGGTCGCTGGCGTTCTGGGGATCTGCCGAACAGCGAATACAGAACCATCGTGCACTGATGATTATGATGTTGGGACGCAATGTAGAGAATCTCGACATGCTGATACGCTTCTGCTATCCTTTCAGACGCGTCGCCCTGGCTTACGAGTCGCTAAAGCGCTACATGCGTGAAATGGATGAAATGATTGACGGAAATATAGAGAAGCAGCTCGACGAGCTTATTGTCGTTGAAAAATTCAACCTCAATGACATGGAATACAAGTACAGATTGATTAAATACGTTAACCAGTTAATACGTGTATGAAGCGTTACCTGTATAACTACCAGACCATATTGACATTCAGTTCGCCCGTCATCAACCATTCGGTACTGCTGCGTTGCCAGCCTATGAACGCCGATTATCAGACTGTAGAGGAGGAGCACGTCATAATGTCGCCCGACTTCTGGACCTGTAAAGGCACCGACTCGTTTGGCAACCGCATACTTTTCGGCGGCGAGCGCGAGCCTCATTCATCGTTTGCGTTCGTCAGCACGGGCATCGTATCAATGGAGCCTTACAACGTAAAAGTTACCCACGGAATCAGTCCTATATACTATCTGCCAACGCGTCTCACCTCTCTCTCCACCCGAATGGAGCGTGAACGCACGGCAGACATAGTGGCAGACGCAATGGATATATGCCATGCCGTTCACGTAATGATAGAGTATGTGCCTTGCGCCACTACCGTAGAGACCTCTGCCGAGGACGCTCTACAGCAGCGTAAGGGCGTTTGTCAGGACTACGCACACCTAATGATTGCCATCTGCAGACAGTCGGGCATTGCCGCGCGCTACGTCTGCGGATTTATGGAAGGCACAGGCGAGACCCACGCCTGGGTAGAAATCTTCGACGGATACAGGTGGGTTGGAATCGACCCGACCAGCGACTCGCAGATTGTCTACGGCTATGTAAAGCTCGCACACGGACGGGATGCAGCCGATTGCGCCGTAAGCCGCGGACTATATGCAGGGCTTGTGTCGCAGGAGCAGATTATAAACGTGACATTGAAAGAGATATAATAGCTTTAAAAGACTTGCACCGCCAGATGTCAGTAACCCGAGGGAATTATGGCAGGCGGTGGCTATAACAAACAATAAAAGACATTTATGATAAAGACAGTATTCTCTACTGGACTTCCAATAGACGAGCGACTGATGATTAGAAAGAACGTCATCAGAAACGGAAACGGCAACAAGCGCATCTGCATAGTTACCGGAACGCACGGCGACGAGCTGGAGGGACAGATGGTATGCTACGAGATTGCACGGCTGGTGCAGGCGCAGCTGGAAATGCTCGATGGCGAGATTGACATCTATCCGGCACTCAATCCGCTAGGAATAGACGCCATACAGCGAGGCATTCCTAACTTCGACCTCGACATGAACCGCATTTTTCCCGGCAACGTAAACGGCACAATGGCTGAAAAGGCTGCCTATTACATTGTCGAAGACCTGCGTGGCGCCGACCTGGTGATAGACATTCATTCGTCGAACCTCTATCTGCGCGAAACGCCGCAGGTGCGTATCAATGTTCTGGATGAGGCTCGTCTGGTTCCGATGGCGCAGCACTTGAACGTTGATTTCGTCTGGATACATGACGCCGCGACCGTTCTCGAAGCCACGCTGGCACATTCCCTGAACTCGACAGGCACTCCCTGTCTGGTCGTGGAAATGGGTGTCGGTGAGCGAATCAACCACAAGATGTGTTCAAGACTGGTAACGGGCATATTCAATCTCATGTCTATCATGGACGTATGGAAGGGTCATGTAGACACGTCAGCCCTCATTTCGCCGATGGTCTGCAAGGGCGACAAGGTTGAATTTCTTAATGCCGCGACGTCGGGAGTGTTCATAACCGACTTGAAGTGCGGCATTGTCGTTGCCGAAGGCGAACTGATAGGCGAGATAGTAGAGCCTCTAACGGGCAAGGTGCTTAGCCGTGTAGTGTCGCCGTGCGAGGGTTTCCTGTTCACGATAAGAGCTTATCCGATAGTGTATGAAGGCTCGCTCATGGCGAGAATCTACAGATTGTGATATTGCAGGGCATGGTTTTTGACGGTTGAAAACGTCTGTATATCATTATTTTAGACGACATATATCATTTCATAAAAGCATAGACAGACGGTTGAAGACTTCTTTTTCCGTATGCCCGAATGACTTAAATACTCAATGAAAAGATGAAGACTGAAACATTGTTTGAGATGAAATCACCCTACCGCGACGACTTCCGCATACGCGGATATTGGTTCGGTGAAGGAGAGAAAGCGGTAGCCCTGGTTGGCGCAATGCGAGGTGACGAGATACAACAGCAGTATATTTGCTCGCGCATAGTGGCTCTGCTGAAGGAGATTGAACGCCGTGGCGGTATGGCAAAAGACAAGAGCGTGCTAGTGATACCGTGCTGCAATCCGTTCTCTATGAACGTCAACAGACGCTTCTGGACTATGGATGGAACCGATATAAACCGCATGTTCCCAGGCTATGACAAGGGAGAAACAACCCAGCGCATAGCCGATGCGATATTCAAAAACATTCAGGGATTCACATACGGACTGCAAATGGCAAGCTTTTACCTGCCTGGCGACTTTGTGCCACACGTCAGAATGTTGAAGACGGGATACGAGGACGTTGAAGGAGCAAGGCTCTTTGGACTTCCGTTTGTCACCATACGCAAGCCGTTGCCCTACGATACCACGCTCCTTAACTATAACTGGCAGATATGGAACACTAAGGCGTATTCAATTTATGCAGGCCAGACACGCAGCGTAGAAGACGCTACCAGCGCACAGACAATAGATGCAATACTTCGATTCCTAAACAAGATAGGAGTGATAAACCACCGTGTCAAGACAGCAGGATATGAGTCGGTGCTCATTGACGAGGGCGACCTCGTTGACATAACAGCCCACGATGCAGGCATATTCTACCGTCAGTGCGGAGCCGGCAGCAGCGTTTCCGCAGGCGAACGCCTTGCTAGCATACTTGATCCGTATGACGGAACGGTGCGCGAAGAAGTGCTTTCCCCGGTTGACGGCACCGTGTTTTTCGCTCATAACAAGCCTCTGGCGCTTGAGCATGGCATAATTTTCAGGATACAACAGTTTGATTGACAAATCATGACAAGTATCTTGAATAGTTTCTTCAAGAGGTATATATATTATAATAAGGTATAGATTATTATATCTATAGGTATATAGATAAATAGAAAAAAGACGGCTTCAAAAACAATTGAAGCCGTCTTTTATTGTTATTATAACCCTCTGTTATTGTTGTTTATGTATTGTCGCTACAACATATTCAGAGCATGTTCCAATTCTGAACTTGCCTCCCCATATTCCGATACCAGAGCTTACGTAATAGCGTGTCATGCCTCTGCGGTATGGGCCGTATGCGTTTTCATATATTGATTCGGTTATCCACGATATCGGCCATACCTGTCCGTGATGCGTATGTCCGCTGAACTGTAAGTCTATGCCGTAGCGTTCAGCCTGTTCCAAGTGGTATGGCTGATGGTCAAGAAGTATCAGATACTTGCTCTTGTCGGCGTTGCGCATAAGTGCGCCTATGCTTTTACGATGCACGTTTGTACGGTCGTCACGTCCGATAATGCACACGTCGCCCACCGTAACAACGCTGTCGCGCAACAGAGTGATGCCCGCTTCATCATAGAAACGCTGTGCCAATTCTTCCTGTGCGTAGTATTCGTGGTTTCCAAGACATGCGTATACAGGTGCGTTGAGGCGTCGGAATTCTTCAGCCATGCCTGTTTCAATCAGCGGGCGAACGCTTATATCTATTATATCTCCGCCTATTAGAATAATGTCAGGGTGTTCCTTGTTCACCAAGTCAACCCACCTAGCCAGTTCTTCGCGCCTGTTATGATATCCTAGATGCAAGTCGCTCATCATCACCACGCGCAGTTCGCGCTTCAAAGGCTTGTCTGTCGGAAGGTCATAAGTATGCCGTTGCTTGTCGGCATAGTGCATATTGCCATAAGCGAATACCGCTATCAATAGCAGAAAAACCCCTGCTGACGTGTAGATATTGCTGTAGAGCAATGTCTTCGGAACCAGATGCACAAGTCTTCCGATGTCGAGAAGAAGGAATATAATTACCACATAGAGAAGGATAAAAATAGAAGAATTTCCTATTTCGTACACTATTGAAGCCAGTTTAAGCGGCATCTTCTCTATCGAGCGGGAGAAGTTCAGGAACAAAGAGAGGAAGCTTACGGTGCAGATAGCTATAACAGCCCATTTCCATCCGTTGGCTAACGGCAGCACGCACCATATATGCCAAAGTGCGTAAGCAAGTCCTGCAAACGGGAATATCATGAAAACAAACATCCAAATATTCATTTCTTGTCGTATTATTAGTTATTTATCTTAATATGATTCAGTTTTTATACCTATTATATATATAGTATGTACTTATATGATTTAATATCTGTCGCAAAGATAATTCATTATTCTGACATTGCGAAACCTTGTCTTTCATAAACAGGATTTAGTGTTGTTATTTCCGTAAAATGTATACATTTTACTTCCGTTTGGCACATTTATAAATTGATTTTCAGCCTGTTTCATGAAAAAGCGGGCAAGCCTTGTCATTCGCCTTGCCCGCTTTCTTTATCAGAAACGATATGTTTCCTTATAACAAACAATATA
>JAUNIZ010000026.1 GCA_030523165.1 Prevotellaceae bacterium | reverse complement strand
TTGTCGCTTTGCAAGCAAAATCCCACTAAACCCTATAGGTTGCGGATTTGAGGGAAATGATAAAGAAGATGGAAATAACAATTGAACGAATAGCAAAGAAAAAGACCTACACGATAGGCAGAATGACGATTGACGGAGAATATTTCTGCGACACGCTTGAACCGACATGGCGCGACATAGGGTGGGGAAGGCCGGGACGAAAAATACCCGGCAAGACCGCAGTACCCAACGGCCGCTACGCTATAGCGGTTTCCTTCTCGCCTAAGTTCAAGAAGTGGCTGCCCTTGCTGCTGGGCGTGCCGATGTTCAGCGGTATACGCATACACTCAGGCTATACCCCAGCCGACACGGAAGGCTGCATACTGGTAGGCGATAACAAGGCTAAAGGCACTCTTTACAACTCAAAGGCTACTATGCAGCGGCTCATGCGGAAATTGGCGTCCCGTCCGTTGGGCGAAGGTATATGGATAACAATCGAATAAGCCATAGGCAAGACTCTTGCAAGGGAACGGAACGAGTGTCCGTTTCCTTCGGCAAGAGAAATCAGGCTCGTCGTTACATTACACAATCAAGGATATTGTCAATTAAAGTATGAAAAATAAATTTCAGATTTTATCTGATTTATTTTGTTCTTCGCCCGACATGCGTTATCTTTGCAGAAAAAGATGTAAATATAGATGAAGGCGAAAGACTTCTTTAGAAAATTCCTAAGTCTACGGCTGTGGTTAAACCTGTTTGCGATGCTGATTGTCGTGGTTCTCCTCGTGTTCGGTGTGAAAATGGGTCTCGACTTATATACCCATCATGGCGAGGAAATAGTGATACCCGACGTAAGACGCAAGGCATTCTCCGATGCTGAACACATAATTCTTGAGAACAAGCTGGGAATAGTGGTCAGCGACACGGGATATGTGAAGAACCTGCCAGCCGACTGCATCCTTGAACAATCGCCAGAACCTGGGCGCAAGGTGAAGTCGGGGCGTGTGGTTTATGTTGTGATAAACTCGTCGCAGTCGCCAACGATAACCCTTCCTGACCTTATCGACAACTGCTCGTACAGGGAGGCTCGCGCCAAGCTGATAGCCATGGGATTCAAGGTAGGCCCTACACAGTTTATTCCGGGCGAGAAAGACTGGGTGTACGGCATAAAGTCTAAAGGCAAGCAACTGCAGAACGGACAGAAGGTGGCTGTAGACGATGTGATAATCATACAGGTAGGTGACGGCATGAGAGACCTCGACGACTCTGTGGTTTATACCGATGCCGAGATGTATGATTCGGGCTATGGCGACTCTCTCGACGTGATGCACCATGACGATGGCATATACGTTGGAGGCAGCGGTGGCAATGACGTTGACGAGTTTGAGGTGGTGACAGGTCCAGAATAAAATAGAGATTACGCTAAAAGAGATTAAAGAAACGGCAACAAGCAAACAATGACAGCCGTAAGGATAGACGGTATAAGGTAAAGACATGGCAGAAGAGATAATTGACGAACTTGAAGAAGACGACGAGGAGGGACAACAGCTATACGAGCATCTGCGCATTGTGGTAGACAAGGGTCAGGTGCCTCTGCGCATAGACAAGTTCATGTTCGAGAAACTGCAGCACACCAGCCGCAACCGAATACAGAAGGCTGCAGACGCGGGGTTCGTACACGTGAACGACCGACCCGTAAAGAGCAACTACAAGGTAAGGCCTCTCGACGTTATCACCCTGATGCTCGACCGTCCACAATACGACAGCACCATTGAAGCTGAAGACATACCGCTCGACATAGTGTATGAGGACAATGAACTGATGGTAATAAACAAGCCCGCAGGACTGGTGGTGCACCCCGGTTGCGGAAACTATCATGGAACTCTTGTAAACGCCGTTGCATGGCATCTGAGAGATTTGCCTTCATATAACCCTAATGACCCTGAGGTGGGGCTTGTGCACCGAATAGACAAGGACACCAGCGGACTGCTGGTAGTTGCCAAGACACCCGATGCCAAGACAAAACTTGGAGTGCAGTTCTTCAACAAGACCACACACCGCAGCTATAACGCACTGGTGTGGGGCAACTTCACCGAAGAAGAGGGGCGCATAGAAGGCAACATAGGCAGAGACCCGAAGGACAGGCTGCGCATGGCAGTATTTCCTCCAGGCTCAGACATAGGCAAGTCTGCCGTTACCCACTACAGGGTAATAGAACGCTTCGGCTACGTGACACTGGTAGAGTGCATACTTGAAACGGGAAGAACCCACCAGATTAGAGCACACATGAAGCACATAGGCCACCCTCTGTTCAGCGACGAGCGCTATGGCGGAACGACTATACTGAGGGGCAACAGAACGGGAAGCTACCGCCAGTTTATAGAAAACTGCTTCAAGCTGTGTCCAAGACAAGTGCTCCACGCACGCACACTGGGCTTTGTTCATCCCAAGACAGGCAAGCAGATGGACTTCACTTCGCCTCTGCCCGATGACATGGAGCAGCTTATAGCAAGATGGAGAAAGTACATTAACGGAAATGAATTTAAATAATAATACATAGATATGAAGAATCTTAAAAGAAATATCGCCATCGTATGTGGCGGCGATTCATCAGAGTATGGCGTTTCATTACGCTCAGCACAAGGACTATATTCTTTCTTTGACAAGGAACGTTACAACGTATATATAGTGGTCGTAAAGGGAATAGACTGGCACGTGGAGCTTAACGACGGCACTACGGCACGCATAGACCGCAACGACTTCTCGTTCATGGAGAACGGAAAACTGATACAGTTTGACTACGCTTACATCACCATACACGGCACACCTGGAGAGAACGGCATAATGCAGGGCTACTTCGAGCTTGTGCACGTGCCTTACTCTACAAGCGACGTTCTCGTTGAGGCGATGACTTTCAACAAGTTCGTGCTCAACCAGTATCTTCGCGGCTATGGCGTGCGGGTAGCAGACAGCCTGCTCATACGCAAGGGCTACGAGGAAATAGTAAGCGACGAGAACATAGAGAAGCGCATAGGCATGCCTTGCTTCGTTAAACCGGCAGCCGACGGCAGCAGCTTTGGAGTGTCTAAGGTGAAGAACCAGGACCAGCTTGCCCCGGCTATCAGAAAGGCTATGCTTGAGAGCGATGACGTGATGGTAGAGCAGTTCATTGACGGAACTGAAATATCAATAGGATGCTACAAGACACGCGAGAAGAGCGTTGTGCTGCCTGCTACCGAGGTTGTAACCACGCGTGAGTTCTTCGACTATGACGCCAAGTATAACGGTCAGGTTCAGGAAATCACCCCTGCACGCCTTAGCGAAGACACAGCACGTCGCGTAGCCGAGATAACAAGCCATATCTACGACATTCTCCATTGCAACGGAATTATCCGTATAGACTATATCATAAGCCACGAAAAGGATAGCGAAGGCAATGTTACCGACAAGGTGAACATGATAGAGATTAACACCACACCGGGCATGACCGCTACCAGCTTCATACCGCAGCAGGTAAAGGCAGCAGGCCTTGAAATGAAGGATGTGCTAACGGATATAGTGGAGAACCAGTTCAGATAAAATAAAAAATATATGCTTCCATCACAATTCGATGACATTCGCCCATTTGAGCCGGAAGAACTTCCGGAGGTATATGATAGGCTTCTTGCCGACCCTCAGTTTAACATGGTAATAAACTATGTTCTTCCTGGAGTGCCCGTAGAGGCTGTTCGCCAGAAGATGATGGGCTGCAAGACAAGCCTTGACTTCCAGAAAGCGTTCTGTTACGGCTTTCTGGAGAACCTTATGGCAAAGGCTACAAAGGGCGTTGACATGGATACGTCAGAGATTGACAACACCAAGCGCTACACCTTCGTGAGCAATCACCGTGACATAGTGCTCGATTCGGCTTTCCTCGACAAGCTGCTCATTGATGCAGGGTTTGACACTACGTGCGAGATAGCTATCGGCGACAACCTTTTGTCATTGCCGTGGGTGAAAGACCTGGTAAGGGTGAACAAGTCGTTCATCGTGAAGCGTGGACTTTCTCCGCGCGAGACACTCATGGCAAGTAAGACCTTGTCTGACTATATGCACTACGTTATCAAGGAGAAAAACGACAACATCTGGATAGCGCAGCGTGAGGGTAGGGCGAAGGATTCAAATGACCGCACCCAGCCAGCCATACTCAAGATGATGGCTATGGGTGGAGAAAAGGGAAGCGTGGCAGAGAAACTCTCATGCCTTCACATAGTTCCGCTTGCAATATCATACGAGTTTGACCCTTGCGACTTCCTTAAAGCCAAGGAGTTCCAGCAGAAGAGAGATATAGAGGGATGGAAGAAGTCGAAGATGGATGATGTAATAAGCATGCAGACGGGCATAACGGGCTACAAAGGAAAAGTGCATTATCATTGTGCGCCATGTATTGACCAATGGCTTGGAGAACTGTCGCCAGAAATACCGAAGACGGAGATTTTCGACGTGATAGCTGAACACATAGACCACGAGATACACCGCAACTACAGGCTTTACCAGTCTAACTATGTGGCTCTTGACATGCTCCGCAACGATACGGGCAATACCGACAAGTACACCCCGGAATACAAGGCTATGTTTGAAAGCTATCTGGAAGGTCAGATAGCAAAGATAGACCTTGCCGACAAGGATGTGCCTTTCTTGCGCGAGAGAATGCTTACGATGTATGCTAACCCGGCTATCAACTATATAAATGCCAACAAGTAAAGTCACATGCCTATGCCAGCGATGAAGAAAATACTTATATTCACGATGCTGCTCGTTGCTATGGTTTCATGTACAAACGAGCCTTACGACACAGGAGACGGCACATATTCGAACATGAGAGTTGACTTTGCCGAGGCATACACCAACTCGTCGGCATATATAACGAGCATATATACCGACGACGGCGAAACGCTTCCGTTGTCTTCTGCCGTAACTACGTCATGGGCAGAGACGGCAGATTCCACATATCGTGTTCTCGTATATTATAATAAGGTGGAAACTTCATCAGGCACGTATCAGGCTGAACCGTTAAGCATGTCTATGATTTCAACGCCAAATATCTATGACACAGCAATGTTCGGCGATAGCGCCATGACCGACCCAGTGAATTTCGTAAGTTCGTGGAAAAGCAAGAACGGAAAGTATCTGAACCTTGAACTTAGCGTATTGACGGGCACCGTGAACGGAAGTACAGGGCAGCATGTGATAGGCATGATGTGCGATTCGGTGACGGAAGATGCAGAAGGGCATCGCACGGTGGCACTCACTTTCTATCATGACCAGAACGGTGTGCCTGAGTATTACTCCACAGACCTTTATGTAAGCATACCTATAACGTTCCTTCCGATAACGCCCGCAGAAGGCGATACCGTTAAGGTAACGGTCAATACTTATGACGGAGAAAACACAAGAACGTTCAGTTTCTAGATAAATAATACATTAACGATGGATACAAATATCTCGGATTATGAAATAATGGCTCCGGTAGGCTCACGCGAAAGCCTTGCTGCAGCCATACAGGCAGGGGCTGATTCGGTCTACTTCGGCATAGAGAAGCTGAACATGAGAGCGCACTCTGCCAATACTTTTACCATTGATGACTTGCGCGAAATAGCGGCTACATGCAACGAGCATGGCATAAAGACATATCTCACCGTAAATACTATCATCTATAACGATGACATAGCGTTGATGCATGAGATAATAGATGCCGCGAAAGAAGCTGGAATATCTGCAGTGATAGCAAGCGATGTAGCTGTCATGACCTATTGCAGCAGCGTAGGCCAGGAGGTTCATCTCTCTACACAACTTAACATATCAAACATAGAGGCGCTGAAGTTCTATGCCCAGTTTGCCGATGTTGTTGTGCTTGCGCGTGAGCTTAACATGGAGCAAGTGGCAGACATATACCAGAAGGCACACGAACAGAACATCTGTGGACCTTCGGGCAAGCCAGTGCGTATAGAGATGTTCTGTCATGGCGCGCTATGCATGGCGATAAGCGGAAAGTGCTACATGAGCCTTGACAATGCTGGAAGGTCAGCCAATCGTGGCGAGTGCATGCAGCTTTGCCGACGCTCTTATACCGTAACAGACAATGAGACGGGCACCCAGCTAGAGATAGACAACAAGTATATAATGAGCCCTAAAGACTTGAAGACAGTGCGTTTCATAGACCGGATGATGAAATCGGGCGTGCGCGTGTTCAAGATTGAGGGCAGAGCGCGTGGCCCTGAGTATGTATATACTGTAGTTCGCTGCTATAAGGAAGCTATACAGAGCGTTGTCGAAGGAACATTCACCGAAGAAAAGAAAGACGAATGGGACAAGCGTCTCGCTACGGTATTCAACCGTGGTTTCTGGGACGGGTACTATCAAGGACAGAAGCTTGGCGAATGGAACAAGAACTATGGTTCTAACGCAACGCAAAAGAAAGTCTATGTAGGCAAGGGAGTTAAGTATTTCTCAAAGCTCGGTGTTGCCGAGTTCGCAATAGAGGCATCAGACTTCAACAAAGGCGACAAGCTGTTGATAACAGGCCCTACTACTGGAGTGATATTCATGAACGCTGACGAGATACGCTATGACCTTAAGCCCGTAGACAAGGCTTTAAAAGGCCAGCGCATATCAATGCCTGTGCCAGAGAAAGTAAGGCCCAGCGATAAGCTGTTCAAGCTTGTAGAGAGCAATAACGCATGACATTAACCAAATAGGGCATTTACACTTGCTAAACCTATCGTTTACACTCAATAAACCTATTGTTTGTAATAGCTAAATATAGTGTTTACCCTGATTAAATAATATAACAATGACAATAAACGAAGCACAAGATGAGGTAATAGAGGAGTTTTCAGACTTCACCGATTGGATGGACAAGTATCAGTTGCTCATAGATTTGGGCAACGAACAGGAGCCTCTTGACGAGAAATACAAGACCGAAAGCAACCTTATAGACGGTTGCCAGAGCCGCGTATGGCTACAGGCAGACTATAACGAAGGCAACATCGTTCTGACCGCTGAAAGCGATGCACTGATAGTGAAAGGCATCATAGCGTTGCTTATACGTGTATTAAGCGGACACACTCCACAGGAGATACTCGACGCTGATCTGTATTTCATTGACCGCATAGGCTTGAAAGACCATCTTTCGCCTACACGTTCCAACGGTTTGCTCGCTATGGTGAAGCAGATACGCATGTATGCCCTTGCGTTCAAGACCAAGGAACAGATGGGCTAAAACTACCGTTGCAAAGTTAAAAAGTAACCCTTGCCAATATAACAGATGAGGAAACTTAAAACCATAGAGATGCACCGCATGACGGTAGAAGAGTTCAAGGAATCGGGCAAGATGCCGCTTACGGTGGTGCTCGACGATGTGCGCTCTCTTTATAACGTAGGCTCCGTATTCCGCTCTTGCGACGCTTTCCGTATAGATTCTATATGCCTTTGCGGCATTACCGCTGTTCCCCCACACCCCGAAATACACAAGACGGCACTCGGAGCCGAGGATAGCGTTGACTGGCGTTACTTCAAGACGGCTACGGAAGCCGTTGATACCCTTAGGGCAGAAGGCTGCACTATATGTTCAATAGAGCAATGCGAGGGAAGCACAAAGCTCAACGACTTTATCCCGGAAGAAGGAAAACGCTATGCCGTAGTATTGGGAAACGAGGTGAAAGGAGTGCATCAAGAGGTGGTTGACATGAGCGACATGTGTCTTGAAATACCGCAGTTCGGAACGAAACATTCGCTGAACGTCTCGGTTACGGCAGGTATCGTGGTGTGGCACTTTGCACGCAATATTTTGCTCAAATAGGATAATCCCCTTGCTTTTTAGGGAAAATCCTCTTGTTATTAAATCAAATTATATTACCTTTGTATCGTGAACAAAAAAACAAATACCGCTATGAAGAAATTTCTCATACTCGCTATGGCAGCTCTAACGCTGTCTTTGTCTGCTCAGGCGCAGACATATCGCAACAGTAAATATTATAACTCAAAGACCGATAGACTGGACTATTCAAGCAGAAGCGGCAGCAGTCTTTATGGCTCAGGCGACATTTATTATGGCTTGAGAATAGGTCCGTCGTTCTCAACGGTAAATTCCGATGACCAGTATCTTGACGGTGGAAGCTCTCAGACAGGCCTTGAAATAGGTGTTGTTATGGGTTTTCCTCTATCTGACTATACTCCGCTATACCTCGAGTCAGGTCTTTTCTATATTGAAAAGGGAGGCAAGGGTCATTATGAAGGCAAGAAAATGACTTACGATCTGAACTATCTTGAGATTCCTATCGTGGTTAAATACATCTACGATGTTGACGGAAGCTTCTCTATACAGCCGTTTGCAGGTGGTTATCTTGCATGTGGCGTAGGCGGAAAGATGAAGAATTTCGGTAATCGCGAGGCTTTCAGCTCATTCTCTGACGATGCTTTCCAGCGCTTTGACGCAGGTCTGAAGATAGGTTGTGGCGTAGGTTATGACATGTTCTATGCTGACCTCTCTTATGAATTTGGCTTGACCAACATAAGCCATGACTATTTTGACGAGTCGCATAACGGTTGTTTCTCCATTAACTTTGGTGTAAACTTCTGATATAAGACACACGTCTAACAGACGGAAAGTTCACAAAAACCACATAAAGAGAGTGTCTAAGTATGATGGCTATAGCCGTTATATGGCGCACTCTCTTTGATTTCCTTCCATGAAGGAACAATATTAAAGCTAACCTTACACCATAAAAAACTTATATCAACATTCACATAACCTTAAATGAAAACATTACGCATCGCACTATTGACTATCTTTACGCCTATTGTATCTTTGGCGCAAGAACCGTTGAAATTATGGTATAACACCCCAGCTGATTATTTTGAGCAATCGCTTCCGATAGGAAACGGGCGAATAGGTGCCTTGGTTTATGGAGGCGCTGATGCTGATTCGCTATACTTGAATGACATAACACTATGGACAGGAAAGCCTGTAGACACATCGCTCGATAGTGAAGCGTGGCGCAATATACCGTTGATACGCAAGGCTTTATTCGAGGAAGACTATAAAACCGCTGATTCTCTTCAGTTGCGTGTGCAAGGACATAACTCGCAATTCTATCAGCCGTTGGGCACAATGATTATAAGAGAGCTTGGCAAAGGCAAGGCTACATCTTATTATAGGGAGCTTGACATAGACAATGCCGTAGCGGAAGTCAGATACAAACGTGGCGATAACGAGTTCCGAAGGGAATATCTGGCTTCTAATCCAGATAAGGTAATAGCGGTAAGATTTACTGCATCGAAGAAGAAATCGCTCAATCTTGACATTGTTCTCACATCACAGGTGCCTCATTCCGTAAAGGCTTCTTCTGGGCTTCTGACCATGAACGGGCATGCTACGGGAGACGAAGCCAATAGCATACACTTCTGTTCCATGCTGAAGGCTATGACCAAAGGAGGCACAACGGCATTCTCTGACAGCACTCTTAAGATACGAAACGCCACTGAAGCCGTTGTATATTTCGTGAACGAAACAAGCTTTAACGGATTCGATAAGCACCCAGTCAAGGAAGGTAAAGACTACAAGAGCCTTGCGGAAGCTAATCTTAAGAATGTAGAAGGCAAGACATTCGATGCCTTGAAAGCTCGCCATGTGAGCGACTATCGCAAGATTTTCTCACGCGTAAGTCTGCAACTGGCAGATGCAAAGTATAATAGCGAAATACCAACCGATTCGCTTTTGAAGGAATATACCGATAAAGGGCATAACAATCGTTATCTTGAGCAGTTATATTTCCAATATGGGCGCTATCTGCTAATAAGCTGTTCACGCACAGAGGGAGTGCCTGCAAACCTACAAGGCTTATGGGCTCCTGCTTTATGGTCGCCTTGGCGCGGAAACTATACGGTGAATATCAATCTTGAAGAAAACTATTGGCATGCTGAAACCACCAATATGTCAGAGCTGGTAAAGCCGCTTGACGGATTCATAAAAGCTCTTTCAGAAACGGGTAAATATACCGCGCATAACTATTATGGCATAGACGAAGGCTGGTGTTCAAGCCACAATAGCGACATTTGGGCTATGAGCAACCCTGTTGGAGAGAAGCGTGAAAGCCCGGAATGGTCTAACTGGAATATGGGAGGGGCATGGCTTGTAAATACCCTTTGGGAACATTATGACTTCACGCAAGACAAGCTTTACCTTAAAGATACGGCATACCCTTTGATGAAAGGCGCTGCCGAATTCTGCATGAAATGGCTCATAGAGAATCCCAAAAAGCCAGGAGAGCTTATAACAGCTCCAAGCACATCGCCTGAAAATGAATATGTTACCGACAATGGCTATCATGGCACGACATGCTATGGAGGTACTGCAGATTTGGCTATTATTCGTGAATTGTTGATAAATACACGCAAGGCAGCAGATGTGCTCGGTGTAGACAATGAACTTAAAGAACGCATTTCGTCTACGCTTTCTTCATTGGCACCATATAAAATAGGTAAGCAAGGCAATCTCCAAGAGTGGTATTACGATTGGAAAGACTATGACCCAAAGCATCGTCATCAGTCACATCTGATTGGTTTACACCCTGGTTCACACATTTCTCCATGCAAAACACCTGAACTAGCGCAAGCATGTGCAAAGGCGTTAGATATAAAAGGTGATCGTTCAACAGGTTGGAGCACAGGCTGGCGTATAAATCTTTGGGCACGTCTCGGTGATGGAAACCGTGCTTTCAGAATATATCAGAACCTTCTGACTTATGTTTCTCCAGAGAAATACAAAGGAAAAGACAAGCGTTATGGTGGTGGCACTTATCCGAATCTCTTCGATGCGCATCCTCCATTCCAGATAGACGGCAATTTCGGAGGTTCTGCTGGTGTTGCTGAAATGTTGGTGCAAAGCGGTGAAGGAGTAATAACTCTATTGCCATGTATTCCTGATGCATGGAAAAGTTCGGGCAGTGTAAGCGGGCTATGTGCTCGTGGTGGCTTTGAAATAGATATGGAATGGAAAGACGGAAAAATATCAAAGGCAAGAATAAAGAGCAAAAACGGAGGCAATGTAAAGGTAAAATATAACGGTAAGGAAGAAACTATCAGTTTGAAAGCTGGCGAAAGCAAGTCTTTGTAAATATAAGAATCTTTATTGCAGATATATGTTTTCCTAAGCGCAAATATATGTTTTCTATACCATAAAACTATGTTTTCTTGAGTGTAAATATATGTTTTCCAACCTATAAACACAAGACATCTTGAACATAAACATTCAAGATGTCTTTTATTATATTAATTTTAACATGTCCTATCATGTTATCTTCTATATTAACACTAAAATAGTCCATTTAATATAATATATTGATTTACAGTAACTTAAAGTTGTGAGAAACATTTTATACATTCTTTGGCAACATTTGAGATACTTATAAATATGTCTTAAAAACATAATTTTTTGATTTTATTTGTAGTTTTGCAATCGGTTGCGAGCCATTATGGCTTGCGGCTTTACCATTTTTGAGAACTAATATTTTAACCTAACTTCAAACTTTAAAAAGTCTAACTATGAGAAAGACCTTTTCAAAAAGTTGCATGAATTCTCTTTTGTGCAAAGTTGCCATGACAGTGTTGTTGCTGTTTCCGGCAATGAATTTTCTCCATGCAGGTTCTCTCAGCGCCAAGACTGTAACCGGTAAGGTATTGTCGGCAACCGACAATGAGCCTCTAATCGGTGCTACGGTAGCGGTGGAAGGACGTCAGGGAGGTGTGATTACCGACATAGACGGTAACTTCTCTATCAGTGCTAATGATGGCGAAACATTGGTTATTTCGTACATCGGATTCGTCACTCAAAAAGTAAAAGTGAGCGGAGCCACACTAAACGTAACTCTTGTTGAGGAATCAAACTCGCTTGAAGACGTTGTGGTAATCGGTTACGGTGTTCAGAAAAAGAAACTCGTGACGGGCGCTACTCTTCAGGTAAAGGGTGATGACATCTCGAAGATGAACACGACTAACCCGTTGCAGGCTATGCAGGGACAGACTCCGGGTATGACGATTTCTTCTACTTCTGGTCAGCCAGGTTCTGACATGAAGGTTACAATCCGTGGTTTGGGTACTGTTGGAACAAGTACTCCGTTGTATATTATTGATGGTATACGAGGAGACATCTCTACTGTAAACCCTTCTGACATCGAGAGTATTGACGTGTTAAAAGACGCTGCGTCAGCTGCTATCTACGGTTCGCAGTCAGCAAACGGTGTTGTTCTTGTTACAACCAAGAGCGGTAAGGAAGGCAGAGCTATAGTAAGCTTCGACGGATATTACGGTTGGCAGAACAAGGCACGTTCTATTGACATGCTCAACGCACAGGAATATATGATGATTATGGATGAGGCAGCTGTCAATTCAGGCAAGACCGTTTATGACTGGTCATCATATAAGAGTATATATGACGCCAACGGCAATGTGTATGACACAGACTGGGTAGACCAGATGTTCAAGGACAATGCTGTTACTCAGGGCTACAATGTCGGTGTAACTGGCGGTAGCGCAAAGGTAACTTACGCTATGAACCTTGGTTATACAAGCCAGGAAGGTATTGTAGGCGGTAAAGATGTCAGCAACTATGAGCGTTACAACTTCCGCGTAAACTCTGAGTGGAAGATGAAAGACTGGCTTAAGGTAGGTGAGCAGGTTTCTTTCTCTTATACCAAAAACAATGGTATAGCAGTAGGAAACCAGTATTCTAACACTCTCCGCAGCGCTTTCCAGGTATCTCCTATAGTTCCTGTTTACAGCGACAACAACATCTACGATTCACCTTATAATGATACTACTAACTCAGACTGGTACACAGGTGACGGCAACCCTTACGGTTCAATGATGACATCAAACCAGAACCAGACAAAGAACGCTGCATTGTCAACTAACGTATATGCAGAAATAGAACCTATCAAGAACCTCAAGTTCCGTTCTGTTCTCGGTGTTCTCTACAATTCTTCTGACTATCGCAGCTACACTCCGTTGTATCAGTTCTCTCCTTACAGCTACAATTCTACAACATCTGTAAGCCAGAACAAGAACGATAGTTTCGGCATCACATGGACAAATACATTGTCTTACGACTGGAAAATCAAGGAACATTCATTCAATGCTCTCGTTGGTTATGAAGTTTATCGTACAGAAGGCAGCTATCTGAGCGCTGGTCAGACAGGTCTACGCACAGGTTTCGATTCTTGGAGCTATGCATACGTACACAACGGTACAGCTCTTGAAAGCCCAGGTCTTAGCGCAGACGGCACACCTAACGACGAAGAGAAGATGATTTCTTACTTCGCTCGTGTAGGCTGGAACTGGAAAGAGACATATCTTTTGAATGCTACTATCCGTCGCGACGGTTCTTCACGCTTTGCTAAAGGCAACCGTTTCGGTTGGTTCCCTTCAGTTTCTGTAGGTTGGATTATCACAAACGAGAAGTGGGCAGAGCCAGTTCTTAAGGTTATGGATTACTTCAAGCTTCGTGCAAGCTGGGGTCAGGTAGGTAACCAGAGCATCGGTAACTATCAGTACACAGCACCTGTTACATACGATTATGTTTACTATAACTTCGGTACAGGCTTAGGTTCAACAGCACAGTCAAACGGTGCTTATCCAAGCCGTATAGCAAACGAAGACATTACATGGGAAACATCAGAGCAGTTTGATATCGGTTTCGACGCACGTTTCCTCGACGGAAGACTTGGCGCTAATTTCGACTTCTATACCAAGACTACAAAAGACTGGCTTGTTGTAGCTCCTATCCTTGCTACTGTAGGTACAGGTGCACCTTATATTAATGGTGGTGACGTAAAGAATACAGGTATTGAAGTTGGTCTTAACTGGAACGACAACATCGGTAAGGACTTTACCTATAATGTAGGTTTCAACATCTCTTATAATAAGAATAAGGTTGGAAACATTCCTAACGAAGACGGAATCATTCACGGTTCTACAAACATGCTTTATGACAACTCTCCTGAGTTCTATCGCGCAAGCAACGGCGAACCTATCGGTTACTTCTGGGGATACAAGACAGCAGGCATATTCCAGAGCTGGGATGATATCAACGAATGGATAGCTGCAGGCAACGGTGTGCTTCAGGCAGATGTTCAGCCTGGTGACGTTAAATACTACGATGTCAACCACGACGGTGCTATTACTGAAGACGACAAGGTTAACCTCGGCAACGGTATGCCAGACGTAACATACGGTTTCAATATCGGTTTCACATGGAAGAACCTCGACTTCTCTCTTACAGCCAACGGTCAGGCAGGAAATGAGATTGTGCAGTCTTACCGCAATACGTCTACTACCCAGAACTATACAACAGAGATATTGTCTCGCTGGACAGGTGAAGGCACATCAAACCGTATTCCACGAGTTACCCAGACAAACATCAACTGGCTGTTCTCAGACCTTTATATCCATGACGGTGATTTCCTGCGCATAAGCAACATCACGTTAGGATATGATTTCTCTAAGCTTTTCAAGAACTGCGGTTTCTCTCAGCTGCGTGTTTACGCACAGGTACAGAACGCGTTCACATTCACTAAGTACAACGGAATGGACCCGGAAATCGGCTATGGCATGGACGGATGGGTTTCAGGAGTAGACCTTGGATATTATCCACGTCCTCGTACAATTCTGTTCGGTGTTAATATGAAATTCTAAAATACTATTCATCATGAAAACAAAAGATATCAAAATATTGGCACTCGGTCTGCTTTCGCTCGGTCTTGCTTCGTGTGGAGAAGACTGGCTCAATACAGAATCAAAGACCGACACCACTACCGGCAACTTCTATAAAACGGCAGAAGAAGCAGAAATAGCTCTTGTCGGTTGCTATGACGGCTGGCAGCGCACCGTTTCAAGCGGTCCTACGTTTGCATTCTATATGTCAAGTGAGGTAATGTCTGACGAGTGTTTCGGTGGAACTGGAAACAACGACTCAAAGAACACTATGGTAATTGACCGCTTTGACATCTCCCAGGCATCATCAGAGCAGAACCTCTTCAATGACCTTTGGACATATTACTATGCGGCAATCTATCGTTGCAATGAACTTATCACACGTTCAGAAAACATAAGCTGGAGTTCTGAAACTTCAAAGGGAACTATCCTTGGACAGGCTAGAGCAATCCGCGCATTGTGCTATTTCGACCTTGCACGCTTGTTCGAGAATGTTCCTCTGATTACAGAACCTACAACTGAAAATGTGCCTCAGGCATCACCAGACAGCACATACGCTCTTATTGTCAGCGACCTTAAGTATGCTGCAGAGAATATTCCTGCATCGGCATTCCCTAAGTCAAGCGCTTCAAGCAACGACGGTCGTATAACATGCTATGCTGCAAAAGCAATGCTTGCACGAGTATATCTGTTCTATAACGGTGTCTACGGAAAAGACCCTCAGAACCTTACAAAGGCTGAAGCTCTTCAAGGTCTTGAAGACGTGATAAGCAGCGGCGAGTTCTCATTGATAGAACACTTCAAGAACCTTTGGCCAGCAGCATCAAAGACATGGACACAGAGCAGTGACGGAAGCTGGTCTTGCGACTCTACATACGCAGGAAAAGGCAATGCCGAGACAGTGCTTGCAATGAAGTTCAACAATACTTCTGACTACAACGGAAACACTGACGGTAACCGCTTCATCGTAATGATGGGTGTTCGTGGTGGCACGTTCAAGGCTCCTTACGGTCAGGGCTGGGGTGCATGCACAGTAACAGAGAAGATGGTTTCTTCTTTCGGCAGCGGTGACAATCGCCGTAACGCATCTCTCATTGACATGGCTTCTGAAGGCATCGAGGATATGTCTGACTATCAGAGCGCAGGTATCAGTGACCAGCGTGAATATACAGGCTACTTCATCAAGAAGTACACACCGTTGTCAAAATATGTTAGAGCTACAGACGGCACATGGAGTCTTACCCATGATACCGACGGAATGAGTTCTGACGGCGATTTCCAGATAAGCCAGTATCAAGACTATGTTCTTATGCGTTATGCTGACGTTCTTCTTATGGCAGCCGAACTCGGTTCTTCCAATGCACAGAGCTACTTCAACCAGGTACGTCAGCGTGCATATACAGACGATGACGGAACTATCAGCAGCTACTATGTACAGAAGTCTGCAACCCAAGAAAATATAATGGCAGAACGTAAACTTGAGTTCGCTTTCGAAGGTCTCCGCTACTGGGATTTGCTCCGTCAGGGTGCCGACTATGCAGCAGAGCAGATAGAAAGCGCACAGAACAATGCTACAGTGCTTGACGGTGGTGTTACTACTACAAGCTCATTTGTCAAGTCTAACCTCACTTCTAAGCGCGGTTTCATGCAGATTCCGCAGACTCAGATTGACCTCTCTAACGGTGTTCTGAAACAGAACGAAGGATGGTAATATATAAATAACCGCTAATAACAGATTTTCCATTATGAAAATTAATAAATTATTATATACGCTTCTGGCAGCCGTGACAATGTTTTTTACGGCTTGCTCACCTGACGAATACAGTCTGGGCGATATGAAGATCACAAGCGATGACCTTGTTGAAGGCATTGCCTATACGGTGACACATGATGCAGACAATCCTAACATCATTTATCTGACGAGTCTGTTGCCGACGAAATACACTATACTTTGGAATCATCCACAGGGTCGCTCACAGGAAAGTTCAGTTACTCTGAAGATACCTTTTGCTGGCGAATATACCGTTCAGATGGGTGTCGAGACACAGGCAGGCATCGTTTACGGTCCTGAGACAACATTCACAGTTGATGATTTCTGTGCAGAGTTCGTTGACAATGAGCTTTGGACATACATCTCTGGTGGTGTAGGCAATTCAAAGAGATGGTATCTTGACGTTGACTCAAAAGGGCAGTGCCGCTATTTTGTAGGTCCTGTCTATTTCTACGGAACCGATGACAACTGGAACTCAGTAACTCTCGGTCAGACTATTGACGGTGACTCATGGAGCTGGGCAGCCGATTGGGGTGGCAACTCTTGGGTACTCAGTGACGGTGCACAAGACTACGGCTATATGGAATTTGACCTTATCGGTGGAGCTAACGTGACGGTTTACGATGCAATCAACAATACTACCACTACTGGAACATACATGATTGATACCGATAACTACACTATCAAGCTGACTGATGTCGATATGCTTCATGACCCTTCTGGTACAAGCAAGTGTGAGTCTTGGGGCAACATCACCCTTCTTGCGCTTGACGAAGACCACGCACAGTTTGCTGTATTGCGTACAGAAGACCCATGTCTGCTTTCATACAACTTCATTTCTGAGGAATACCGCGAAAACTGGACACCTGAGGAAGAGAGCACAGACGTGGTTCCTGAGCTTGCAAGCGACTGGAGAGACTACGTAGAGCCAAAGACAAGCAACATTATGAAGTTCAAGCTTGACGAGGAACAGCCGTTCGACTGGTGCAATCTTGACGGAACAAACAAGAACATAACGACATTTGCCGCTGTAAGCGATGCTGCTGACCTTGCCATCGAGTTCAACCATAAAGACAATACCTGGACAGTAACAACTCCAAGCGGTGATTCTTACACAGGTACATATTCATTGAGCGATGACGGTATTTACACATTCGACCAGGCTCTTCCTGTAGTTCAGCTTTCACAGAGCGGCAACGCCAACTTCAAGTCGAATGCCGATAACACATTGCGTATTCTCAGCTACACGGTTGACGACTATACAGGCTCTCTCAGCGACATCTGGCTTGGCAGCCGTTGCACAGACGACCAGGGCAGCGTTTACCAGTATCTTGGCTACCACTTTGTTCTTCAGACAGGTTCAGACGATGGCGTAAGATATACTTCAAACATGAACTATTTCAATACAGGCTGGACATTCATCAACAGCGATAACGTGTTCGTTACAGGTGACGGCAGCTATACATTCACTGTCAGCGGTTCAGACAGCTCGCCTTACGGAATCTATATCGACTTCCTGAAAGTATTGAAAGACAATCCTAACTTCGACGCTACTGTAACGAGCATCAAGGTAGACGGAACATCAATCAGCTTCGACGATGCAAGCATCGAAAGATGCCTTGGCGATGACGAGACAACCTATCGTCGCTACATCCTCAATCCTTGGCAGTCGGTACCGGCATTCCCAGATGCTTCTGTATTCAGTTTCACTTCAAGCATTGAAATAACTCTCAACGTTGTAATGGATTCAGGTGCACCTACAATACCTGCATCTGTCAGTGCAAAGAAGAACATTCAAAAACATAAATCTCTAAAATGAAAATAGCCATGAAAACAAAATATCTAGCAGGAATGTTATTGCTCGCTGCGGGTACATTTGCCTTTACTTCATGCAGCGATGAAGATGACTATACGATAGCTACGGGCGAGATTATCACTACCATTGAGACTGGCGAGGCTGAAGTTACGGCTATTTCCGCTACGACAAAGGGAAGAGTGCTCGACCTCTCTAACTATGCTTCAAGTTCTTACGAGGTTGGTGTCTACTACGGCACCAACCAAGACCCTACCACTGGCGGCAAGAAGCAGATAGGCTCTCTTGACTCTACCGGTGTGGTTACCACAAGCCTTACAGGGCTTACAAAGGGCACTACATATTATTATGCTACCTACGTGACTCTCCAGAGCAAGGTTACACGCTATGGCGACATCAAGTCGTTTGTAGCTACCGATGCACAGATCGCTACCGCTGAGGCTACCAACGTCAGTGCATGCAAAGCCACTCTCAATGCTACAAGCAACGGCCTTAGCGGACTGATTGGCAGTGACGGTCAGGAACTGGAGTTCGGTTTCAAGATTTCAGTGACCGAGGCTGATGTAAAAGACGGTTATGACTATAACATAACATCAACGTCAAGCTCAATTAGCCAGAATGTAGAAGGCCTTATTCCTGGCAACACATATTATTATATATCTTACGTGCAGCTTGGCGACGGTCTTGTTTACGGTGACGTGAAGAGCTTTACCACACAGGCACAGGAAATGGAGTATGTAGACTTGGGTCTGAGCGTGCTTTGGGCTAAGTGCAACCTCGGTGCTGAAAGCGAGACAGAAAGCGGCTTGCTTGCCGGCTATGGCGACAAGACAGGTCTGAATATCTCAACCTATCTTACAGACTATACTGTCTCTACAGACATATCTGGCACTGACGACGACGTTGTAAGCATTGCCGACATTGACGGCTCTTCTATCATGTCAAGCCAGACTCCTACAGAAGACCAGATAAGCGAGCTTATCGCCAACACCACACAGGAGTGGACAACTGTAGACGGTGTAAGCGGAATGAAGTTCACCGCAAGCAACGGCAACAGCATCTTCCTGCCTGCTACAGGCTATCGTGAAGGCGAGACTGTTACAGGAGCAAGCGTTCAGGGGCTTTACTGGAGCGGCAACGTAAACGAGATTTCATCTGACTACGGCACAACTCTCAACCTCACAAACGGCACAGCTACGACTGGTGTTTCAAAAAGAAGTCTTGGACTTGCTATCCGTCCTGTTCGCCAGTCACCTGAAATCACTCCAGACAACTCGAAGATTGTTGTAGGCGACCTTGAAGGCAACGGACGCATACGTATAGAGATATACAACATGTATGGCTCTACTGCATCTAATGCTCCTATCAATCCTGACCAGATACAGTTCAGCAACAACATGGTTGTCAAGTTCAAGCTCTCTGGCATAAATGACAATCTCATAAGCGGAGCGCCTTCAACCTTCATGGCAGGTCTTGAGTATGCTGACGCTGACTGGAGTCCTTCTTACTGGTCATCATTCGACAACTACAGATATGACGCTATAGTAACCGGTGACGGCGAATATGCCGTTTGGATGGAGACAGGCGGTCAGACCGCAAGCGGTGCAGTAGTGTTCACTATCGACATCGACCAGCTTGGCGCAAATCTCGCTGACATCAGCAAGGTTTCTGCAGAGATTACATCAATAATGTTCGACGTTACCAACTTCTATCAGGAGTTTGACTACAGCAAGACGCTGTTCTGCAACAAAGACGGTGACGGCACAAACGGCCGTATCGAGATTTACAACGAATATGGCGAAACAAAGGGGCTTGGCGTTGACTTCAGCTCAATGTCGTTCACAGGCTCTATGATAGTCAACTTCACTATCAGCGGCATAGACGGAAACCTCAACTCAGGCGCTGACGGTTCTTACTACGCAGACATGTCATTTGCTGACGCAAGCTGGGACCCAAGCTATTGGGGAGGCACAAGCGGAGTCGGAGCCACTATAACAGGTGACGGCACATATACCGTAATCGCACCTCTTGCCGGCACAAGCGAAGGCGCTGTGGTATGGGTTATCGACATAGCAAACCTTTGGAAAGACCTTGCAGACCCATCGTTGGTAAAGGCACAAATCAACTACGTGCTGACTCCTGGCAAATAATTTCATAATGAGAACGGAACGGGGAAGGGTGTCTGATGCATAGATTGTCTTGCGCTTCGACAGCCTTTCCCGAACCTGGTTACCTATAGAGAATATTAATTGTTTTTATCCAAAACGAAAAGAACATGAATAAAAAGATATTATTTAGCTTTCTGTTTACCCTGATGGCTGTGTTCGGCTTGACGTCTTGCGGCGATGACATCGTGGCTGAAGACTCAGGGGTAAGCAACATTGATTTAAGAGTGTCAAAGTCGTCTTTGCAATTCTCAAAGACAGGAGGCACTATTGACATATATGTACAGTCGAGCCAGGCGCCTACAGTCACTTCCGATGCTGACTGGTGTACAATGACCGAAGGCACATCTGAATCAAGCACCGTTCGCAAGTACAGCCTCGCCGTTCAGGCAAACGCCAATACCGACGACCGCACGGCTACGGTAACTATAAGCGACAACAGCAGCTCTGCTACAATCGCAGTAACACAGACCTCGACAGAAGGTCTTATCATTGAGACAACATCGTTTGACGTCGCTGCTGAAGGCGGTAACATCACCGTAAGGCTCAAGGCAAACGGCGACTATGAGGCAACTCCTGACTGTGAGTGGATTACAGAGACCACTACACGTGCCAACATGGAAGACCTCACAAACGTATTCAATGTTTCAAGTAACGTTTCTGGCGTTACACGTACAGGTAAGATTACTTTCACACGTGGCGATATTGTAGAAAGCGTTACCGTAAACCAGGCAGCTGGTGCAGCAGGCGAGATAACGGCTACAGCACAGGAACTTGCCAAGCTGATGTACCCAGGCTGGAATCTCGGCAACACAATGGAAGCAAGCGGAAGCGGTGTCAACGCAGAAGTGTCATGGCAGTCTACACGCACCACACAGGAGATTGTTGACTATGTAAAGTCGCTCGGCTTCAAGTCTATCCGCATACCGTGCTCATGGTACTCTCACTTTACAGAGAACAGCACCCAGATAGACGAGGCTTGGATGGCACGAGTAAAGGAAGTAGTTGACTACGGAATCCGCAGCGGCCTTTATGTTATCCTTAACGACCACTATGACCTCGGATGGCTTGAAAAGTCATTTGGTGATGTAACAGATGCCAATGTTCAGGCTAAGAGCGACACACTCAACGCTATATGGACACAGGTGGCTAACGAGTTCAAGAACTATGACGAGCATCTGTTGTTCGCAGGCTTGAACGAGCCAGACGTTTCAACTGCAGCTCAGGTAACTGCTCTCGTCAAGTATGAGCAGGTGTTCATCGACGCAGTGCGTGCAACAGGAGGCAACAACGCTCAGCGCACATTGATAGTACAAGGCCCGTCAACAGACATCGACAAGACATACAGCCTTTACAACACTCTGCCTACAGACAACGTTCAGAACAGGCTGATGGTTGAAGTTCACTTCTATTCACCGTGGCAGTTCTGCGGTCTTGAGGAAGATGCAGACTGGGGTGTTATCCAGTATTACTGGGGAGAAGGCAACCATGTAGACGGCTCTGACCGTAATGCCGACAGCCAGTATGAAGAAAGCTTCGTGGCAGCTCAGTTCAACAAGATGAAGACAAAGTTTGTTGACAATGGCTACCCTGTAATTCTTGGAGAGTATGGCGCTAACTGGTGGGATTCATTAGGCAGTGGCGAGAATCAGGATAAGCACAACGCTTCCATAAAGTCGTTCTATAAGGCCGTTAACCAGTATGCCGTAGATTGTGGTCTTGTTCCATTCGCATGGGATACTAACTATTTGAGCGCACCTTCAATGTCAATAATCAGCCGTTCAAGACTGTCTGTTTACAACCAGAACATGTTAGACGGTATAAATGAAGGTATTGCAGCTGGTGTTTGGCCATACTAAACGCTCCATACAATAGGTATTATAATCTATAATTAACAACTATCTTTTCCTCAAGTGAGGGCATAAGGGCGAAATAAAGCCCTTCGCCCTCCTTTTTTGTATGATTACAATGCAGTTTTTAAACTGTAACCGTAACTGTAACCACTCATGTAAACGCATTTATGCTATGATGATATAGCAAAATATAACTGACCGAACTGACCAACTGACCGCTTTTGCGATTCGTTTTCAAGTGTGTTTACAAGAAAAAACTGGTTGCTTTCATGTATTTTTTTGTCATATTAAAATCAAGCATACTTATCTATCTTTATAGAAAAACCAACATGTCAAGAAGAAAAAAATAGCGTGAAAACGCAAAAATCAGTACTAATGAATGTTAAATTCAGTGGTTTTTGCTGTTTTTTTATCGCTTTTAGGGCATGTTTCATGCAATTTTTCGCATTTCTGCAATGAAGATTTTTGCGAAAACAGGTACAGAAAGCCCTGTATTTAACATGAATTTAACACAAAATCGTGAAATCAAGCCCGATTTCTGCTATAATCATGCTGTATTTTACCACACTTTTTACATGAAAATGCTGCTTCTTACATAATCTGAAAATATCCATAAAACACAACTGCTTGATAATCAACAAGATAACTGCTACACACAAAACAAACCCGGTCAGTTGGTCAGTTCGGTCAGTTATTTTCTTAGGGGTATGAAAACCTAAAGAAAAAATAACA
>JAUNIZ010000254.1 GCA_030523165.1 Prevotellaceae bacterium | reverse complement strand
ACAGACGGCAGCCAATACATGCGCCACAACAATCTCCATGCCTCGGCTTGGGGATACATTTTCAGACGCAAGATACTCCTCGACCTTAGGTTTACGCCTGGTCTGCTGCATGAGGACGAAGAGTTTACGCCACTGCTTATCCTGCGTGCCGAGAAGATTTACTCAACGAACATTGTGGCATATTTCTACCGTAAGCGCCCAAGCTCCATTATGCACGAGAAGAACAAGAAGCATATTCTCAAGCGGCTTGACGACCTTGAATATATAATTATGCACCTGAACGAAAAGGCTGCACTGCTGCCGCTAAACGACAGAAACGCACTGCAGCGAAGAGTGGCGCAGCTTACAATGGACTATCTGTTCAACATAATAAAGCTTACACGCTCGTCAAAACAGCTCGACATGCGCATTGAACGACTGAAAGACAAAGGTCTGTTCCCACTGCCCGACAACAGCTACACTAAGAAATACACGGTGTTCCGTCTGCTCAGCAATAACAAGATACTGAGACGTCTGGCTTGCAGAGCCTTCCAACTTGCTGACTTATCATAAGGAAAAGGTATGGAAAACATGATATCGGTAATCGTTCTGACGTACAATCAGGAGAAGACAATAGCACGGACGCTAGACTCAATACTGATGCAGAAGTGCCGTCTGCCCTACGAGATTGTGATAGGTGACGACTGCTCAACGGACACTACACGCACGATTTGCGAGGAGTATCAGCAGCGATATCCGTCAATCATACGCCTTATGAAGAAGGCTCCCAACAAGGGCGTGATAGACAACTATTTCGACACGCTGCTAGAATGTAAAGGCACGTATATAGCCGACTGTGCTGGCGATGACTTCTGGACAGACGGACAGAAGCTGGAAAAGGAGGTCTGCATACTAGAGAGCAACCCAGACGTTACGCTTGTGCACACCAACTGGATGTACTTCAACGAAAAGACACAAGAGCGCACACCATGCCCTGACAACCCTTTCGGCAAGCCTATCACCAACGGCAAGGACATGCTTGAGGCGATAATCGTTCAGACGACAAGTCCGATAATTCATCTATGCACCGCCTTATACCGCAAAGAGACATTGCTCAAGGCATACCGTGAAAACACGTTTCTGTTCAGAAACAAGGACTTCGGCTGCGAAGACCTGCAGATATGCTTCACATTGGCACGCATGGGGAAAATAGCCTTCATGCCTGACTACACGCTGAACTACAGCTGCGGAGAGGAAACGGTGTCATACTCAAACGACAGCGCAAAGCAATTCAGGTTCGTAAAGCGAGTGACAGACCTGAGCCATTATCTTTCGAAAGAATACAACATTCACAGCAATAACATAAACAGATATTTCTCTCAGAGACTGTTCGCGCTAAGCATGCACGCATTCAGAGGAAAAGACAAGGCACTGAGAACGGAAACCATTGCGTGTGCAAGGAAATGGAACGCAAGGATTACGCCAATGACAAAGGCGGTATTGACGGTTACGTCAAACAAAGCGACATGGTCTGTAGCCCTATGGCTAAGAAAGCTGTTTGTTCGGATTAAGGCAATCTAATACCTACGGTGTAGAACGTCCTCAAACACCTTTTCTATCTTCTTACCTATCACACTTGGCGAAGCAACGTCAGCGACCTTCATTGACAACGCCTTGCCGTCAATGCCGTCTGCAGACATTACATTGTTCATCATATCATACAGGGCATGGGCATCGTCAACAGGAAATATGAAGCAACCGCCTTCTATGCGGACATTCATAGGCACGCAATCGGTAGTAATAGCAGGTATGCCCGTACTCATAGACTCGAACAGCACCAATCCTTGAGCCTCGTTTCGTGTAGCGAGAATCAAGCAGTCGCAACGATAGAGCAGTTCAAGAACCTTGTGCTTGTCGAGAACTCCATAAGGGAAAATCCTTGAAGCCGAAGAATGTCTCTTTATTTCGTCAATGCACTCAGCGCCTTTTGTATCGTTGCCAGCAATGTGCAGCTCAGCGTCAGGATGCTCCTTGTTGAACATGTCGAAGGCATCGAACAGTACGTCGTATCCCTTCCTAGGGTCATAGTTGGCAAGACAGCAGAAACGCAGAGGTCTGCCCTCTCTCGGTTCGCGCTGACGGTATAGATAGAAATCGGTGTCTATCATGTTTGATACCGACTGCCAACGGTAGTCTTTGCCGAAGTAGACAGACAGGTCGTCAACAAGTTCCGCCGATACTGGTATCACCATGTCAGCCTTTTTCAATGCCCCTCTCAACAGCGGTATCTGCCATACGTCAGCCATTTCGCCCTTGAACTCCCTTGCATATATCATGCTTGAAAGATGCTCCGTAATGACAAACGGTATGTCGTATTCTTCGCTTATAAGGCTTGCAGCATAGCCCGCCCACTTGACGCAATGGGCATGGATAATGTCGGGTTTGCCGTGTAGCTTTACATATCGTGCAAACATCTTCTGCACACCGCTAACCCATCGCCTTGCGTTCGGTTTCACGCACATAGGCAAGCCTCGCAGTTCGGAACGGTAAACCGTTATGCCGTCCATTTCCGTCTTGCACATTCCTCTTTGCGAAAACACATATTCAGAAAGGCTTCTTTTTACGGACAGCTGTACGTTGGCTATTATGCGCACCTCATGACCCAACGAAGCCAATGACCTGCTCTGGTCGAGACAGAACAAGCCACCGTAGGGAACGAAGAATGAGGGTATTTCGAGTATATGCATCGCTCAAGAATAACGGTTATTGCCGATATATAAACATTAATATAAATCTCAGCAGACAAATGTAACGCTGTGCATACACCCGTCTACTGAGATAAATCATTTAACCGAAGTTGTCGTACATGATAGCCTCTGGGTCAACGCCAAGACTGTCAAGCATATTGACAACAGCCTTGCTCATAGGACCAGGACCGCACATGTAGTATTCTATATCCTCTGGCGCTTCAACGTCTTTCAGATATGTTTCGTACATCACCTGATGAACAAAGCCTGGGGTGTACTTCACGCCAGCCTTGTCAGCCTCTGGGTCTGGACGGTCGAGAGCAAGATGGAAGTGGAAGTTGCTGAACTCCTTCTCAAGTTCAAGGAAGTCGTCAAGATAGAACACTTCCGAAAGAGAACGTGCACCGTAGAAGTAATGCATCTCACGGTCGCGTGTGTTCAGCGTCTTTGTCATGTGCATAATCTGTGAACGCAGAGGAGCCATACCAGCACCGCCGCCTACCCAAATCATTTCTTTCTTACTGTCGAATATCGGATGGAAATCTCCGTAAGGTCCGCTCATCATTACCTTGTCGCCTGGCTTGCGGCTGAAGATATATGACGAAGCTATGCCTGCGGGCACGTCTTGGAACCCTACGTCTGGTTTCGGCTTGAACGGAGGAGTGGCAATACGCACGGTAAGCATTATTCGGTCGCCCTCGGCAGGATAGTTAGCCATAGAATAGGCTCTCACCGTAGCCTCTGGATTATGCGCCTTGACAGAGAATATGTCAAATTTCTCCCACATAGGCTTGTATGTTTCGCCTATGTCGTTCTTGTCGAAATCCTTGTCGTAGTCTATCGTGTCATAGGCAGGAATGGAGATCTGCGCATAAGAGCCAGGCACAAAGTCCATGTGTTCGCCAGGAGGCAACGCAACGATAAACTCCTTTATGAACGAACTTACGTTCTTGTTGCTGATAACGGTGCACTCCCACTCTTTCACGCCCATTATGCTTTCAGGCACTTTTATCTTCAGGTCTCCCTTTACCTTGCACTGGCAGCCCAAGCGCCAATGGTCCTTTATCTGCTTGCGAGTGAAATGCGGACGCTCAGAATCGAGTATCTCTCCACCGCCTTCAAGAACCTGAACCTTACACTGTCCGCAGCTTGACTTTCCGCCACAGGCAGAAGGAAGATAAATGCCGTTCTCCGTAAGGGTACTCATAAGTGATGCACCTTGACTGACAGACAGTGTTTTCTCTCCGTTTATGGTAATGTTGACGTTGCCGCTCGGAGAAAGGTATTTCTTGGCTATCAGCAGTATTACCACAAGCAACAGAATGACAGCAAGAAACACGAATATGCTGGTTAAAATAAACTGTATCATATTTCAAATTCCAATTATTTCAATTATTCCA
>JAUNIZ010000253.1 GCA_030523165.1 Prevotellaceae bacterium | reverse complement strand
ATTTATTCTGTTTACGGTTATCATTTATTGTTTTGCTGTTATTTCAGATGTTTCAGCAACCATTCCATTTGCCCGTATTCAGTAGCATCTGATGTCCAATGCTCGTTTATCGGAGTAATAAGAGATTCCTTCGGGCAAGTCAAGGTGTTCCAAACGGCATAGCTTGTAGTAGGCGGGCAGGTGTTATCGTTGAATCCCCATGTCAGGTAAGTGTCAGCTTTCACATAGCGAGCAAAGTTTATCACGTCATAGTAAGCCAGCGTATTAATGTTGTTAGGGGTAAGTATTCCTTCAATATTGTTCAGATGCGGATAGCCGCCAGTTAGCCCTGCGCTATATGCAGCCATGTCGCTTAGTGCAGGGTGATTGGCTATACATTGCGTAACGCGAGAGTCAAGACCAGCAGCTATAATGGCTAGCGCACCTCCTTGGCTGCCTCCTTGAACGGCAACGTTGCGCCCATCCCATTCAGGAAGGCTTGTCAGCAGGTCAATAGCGCGCACAAGCGCAAGATAAACACGCTTCATATAATAGCGTTCTCTGCTGTCTATACCGTTTTCAAGATAACCGTTGCCCTTGCCGTTGAACGCTCTGCTTATATCGTTGAACGTCTCTTGCGAGAGGCGAGGGTCGAGTCCGTGTATTTCCATTTCCATTCTTATGCAGCCGTTCTCTGCATAATATTTGTGACGAAGCGGCTCCTTTATTGTCTTTATGCCTGCTCCTGGAGGGCATAGCACAACGGGGCAGCTGCCTTTCTTTGCATCTTTCGGATAGAAAAGATAGCCGTAGACAGACTGCTTCTGCTTGTTTATCTGAAGCTTTACAAGATAGCAGTCTACCTTGTCTGTGCAGTATTCCTTTGCAATCTCCTTGGTATATGTAAGCGGAACATTCTTCAGTTCCTCAAGCTGTTTGTCCCAGAACGCTTTGAAGTCAGAAGGTTCTTTTGTGAATGGCTTTATTTTGTCAACAGAGAAACCTACTTTTATATGGTGAGAATATTTCTTTCCGTCAACAAGCGCATTCAGGCGAAGGTCACGAAAACCTGGCGTTTTCCTTGTTCCTATGTTTATCTCTGCCTTGCCGTTCTTCAGCGTAACCTCGCCTTTAGCGTCAGACGCGAGCATGTCATCGCCTATTTCGTAGGTAATATTGCAGTCGCGAGGTATTCCGTATTTATAGAACTGCACCTCTATTTTCGCCTTTTCGCCCGTATTGTATAGCCAGTCAGCATGGTCAGGAACTGTCACGAAAAGATAGTCAGAACGATATGGGTAGTTCTCAGCGCTAACTCCGAGCGCAAACGCAATAAGCGTAAAGAAGATAAAGATTTGTTTTTTCATTCAATTTATTAGTTTATTGTTTATTATTCTAAGTTGGAATATCTGCTACATCATCTATCCTACTTTTAAAGTTTATATATTTATTGTTTATTATTCTAAGTTAGAAGCTGTAGCTTATACCCATGCGCACCTCGAATGTATCCGAGTTCACGTCATCATAATATTTATATTTTGTCTCGCGCATATAGTAGGAAGCCAGTATGTCAAGGCTCCAGTTGTTTTTCAGATATACTTGCAGTCGTGGTGTCACTACAAGCAGCGTGGCACTGCTCTTGTCGCCCTGCGCATTGAGAAACAGCGGGTCGGTTGTTGTCAAGTCTTTGCTTTCATAACCTTTCCACGTGAATATGCGATAGAAATCGGCATTGAGCATAAACCTTCCGAAGCGCGGGAACTCCATCAGCGTCTGTGCCTTTGCGCTGAAACCGCTGCCCATATTGTAGTTGCGATCTATCACGTTATAGTAGTCGCTCAGCGAACCTCCGAGCAATATTCCGTTTACAAACAGACGCTGTTCCATGCTTCCCATGTTGCCTACTTTAGGGAAACGGTAGATAAGACCAGGCCCGAACGATGCTGCTTCTGATATCTTGAACGGTATGCGTGACGTTCCGTCTTTCACCGCTTCCGAGTCGTAATAGTTGAAATGCTGGAAGAAACCGAACAGCGCAGACATTGAATCGCCGTCATAGAAGTTGACGCTCCATAGCTTTCCGAGCAGGTGAACGCTGCTTATCAGCGGCTGGTTACCGGTAAGGCCGAAGGTAAGGTTAGCCGTGAAATAGCTATATGGCTTGTTTTCCTCGCTGTTGAAAGCATCGCCATAGCTAAGCAGAAGGTCAATGAACGGGTTATGCTCTCCACGGAACAGACCACCGTCGTCAGCAAGATAGCGGTCGCCCACGGTAACGGTAAAGTCTACAGGTATGCGGCTATAGTCATGATACTTGTAGTAGTCGTGACGCACACGCCATGCATCACCGCTTACTATTCTGTTGAATCCACGTATAGGGCATATCACCGTGCCTGCAAACTCTCTCATGAAACGGCTGAAGCCTCTGTCGCGGTCATCGTATACAAGGTTTGAAATGCGGTGAGTAATCTCGCCAATGCATATACCTCCTATGGTAGTAGCTATAAGGTCGTTTATGGCAGGCGGCTCTATCTCGCACGCTATTTCCCACATCAGGCTGCCTCCGAAAGAGTATGGTACAGACTCCCAGAAGTTCATGCCGTTGCTTCTTGCAGCGTTAAAGTAAAGACCACCATGATAAGGGTGGGCGAAAAGGTTAGTAGAGAACTGGTCATTATCCCACACGAAACCGTTCTTGATATTCTCTTTTACGCTGCTAAAGCTTATCTTTGCGAAATCTTCGTTCAGCACATAGCGGTCGAATCCGTTTACAAACACATTTATTCCAAACGTTTCGAGAGCTGCCTTCCATGGGCGTTTCTTCATGTTTGCAGGGTTGTTGAACGCATAGATGCTGCTTGAGTCGCCTGTCTCGACAAACGTTTCATACATCACAGGGCGATCTTTCACGCGGCTGCGGTCGTATGCAACGGCAAGACCTGCCTCAAGAATCATTCGCTCACGATATTTCCTGTTATGCGCATAATATCGGGTGTCGCCATAGCCTACCGAAGCAAACGCCGAGAGACGCCGGTTTATCTGATAATCTACGTTTAGGCGCGCCTGCAGCGAATAAAGCCGTTCTGGCTTGTCGGCAGAGTTGTGCTGGAAAGTTTCTATATGGAAGAAGCCCAAGTCGCCGCTTATAGACCAACGTGGCGAGAGCTGGAAATACTGGCCTATGCGATAGAACACAGAGCCTGAGAAATCTTCGTCAAGCCCCATATAGTGTGTGCCTGCGCCTATTATGTTGTATGTGCTTCGGTTGCGGAAGCGGAAAGCGGCATTGATTTTCGTGCTGTTGCCTCCGAACACAATGAAGTCTACGCGTGTCTTAGGGTTGATGTTCACCAGTCCTATCTTGTGGGCAACGGTGTCGCGGCTATAGTTTACGATGCCTATCTGCACGCCTCTCGGGTGACTTATGCAGACGTTGAACACGCCTATCTGCGAACCGTTGAGCGTGTCGGCATAGTTATATGGAGCCATCTGCAAGCCACGCATATACGAAGAGCTGATGTTTGCAAGCGCCGAAGCCTGTATTCCAAGTTTCACTCCGCGCGATATATTGGTCACTCCGCTTAGCTGTATTCCCTTGAACGGTGTAAGGCTGACATTGCTGAAAACCGATAGCTGCACACCATGCATGTCAGAGGCAATGCCTGAAAGCCCTGCAATCTGCAGCCCGTGCATCTCCTTCAGCGCAAACGAGCTCATCAGATTGAGCTGGAAACCGTGCAGACGCTCCGTTGCTCCCAATATTCCGAGGTTCATTGACACGTTGCGCACAGAATCCTTGTCGGTGTGGAACAGCGAGAAAGCTATGTCGTGGCGCTTCCTTATCACAGTGTCCTGGCTATGCGTAATCGTATCTCCGGCAGATGCCGAGACGCTGCATGGCACGAGAAGCAGCAACGCCATGACGGCTATGGTATATTTTAAGACAAGTATATGAACTTTCATAAAGTTTATATGTTTTAGCTTACAAAGATAGGAAAATATTACAGATTTACCGTCTGTGCATGGCTAAAAGTGAGGAAAAAGTAATAAAGTTAATAAAATCTGTAATTTATATACCACGCTTTACGTATTTAATTCCTATTTTTGCAGAAACAAAAAAGGAATGACTATGGAGAATAATATGGTGAT
>JAUNIZ010000025.1 GCA_030523165.1 Prevotellaceae bacterium | reverse complement strand
ATTTTTAAACTATTTATTTGCTTTTATTTATATTTAACAGATAAGACAGATAGTTCATGTAATATTTGCGTTTTCATGACTCACTTGCATCGGTTACAGTTTCGGTTACGGTTTTAAAACGACACGCACAAGACACAGAAAGGCAAGGTGATTAACTCATGCGAAACTCTGAAACGGCTGATTAAGAGAATGAGTGAGAGAGAAGAAGGCGAAGCCATGTGGATAACCGTAACGTAAAAAGTTGACAGTTGACAGTTGTTGACAGTTATTTTCGCAGGGGTATGTCTTAAAAACAAAATCATCCTTAGACCGCATTTGGAATCAAGCAGTTGTTATAGAGCATATTTTTTTGCAATTCAAGCGGACAAGTTATTATACTATTCGCGAAGCAACGAAAATAATTAGATAAATTTTTATTGTTTTTTTAGGTTTATATTAATTTTTGCATTAACTTTGTATCGATAAAGACAAGTTGCAATCGGATTATGAAAAACATTTTCGTTTAGCAGTTGTCACATTATAATTTAAAAGCAATGGTTCGCTTTACCGGCGATTAAAAGGGAATCAGGTGAGAAACCTGAACAGTCCCGCTGCTGTGAACCGTCCTTATGAAGGGTGCAAACAAAATGCCACTGACAATTTTTCGGGAAGGCGTTTGCATTCGGACGGTAAGTCAGAAGACCTGCCTTGCGGTTACATTCTCGTATATGCCCCGTGGATTGGGCTTGTGGGAGCTTATTTATTTTGTTTTTTATGAAAAGATTATCAGCAATTATGCTATTGTGCATTGCTGCGTCTTCTGGTTATTCGCAAGGAAAGGCGAATCTGACTGACAGCGTGCACAGGCTGCAAGAGGTGATTGTCGTGTCGAAGAGTATGCGCAACGTCATACCTTCGCAACAGCTGCAAGGCGAAGAGTTGCAGCGCATGAACAGTTTCAGCGTGGCTGACGCGCTGAGGTATTTTGCCGGTGTTCAGTTGAAAGACTACGGTGGAGTGGGTGGTATAAAGACCATAAACATACGTAGCATGGGTACCAACCATGTAGGTGTATTTTATGACGGTGTGCAGCTTTCTAACGCCCAGAACGGTCAGGTGGACTTGGGCATGTTCTCGCTTGACAACATGCAGTCTATATCGCTCTACAACGGACAGAAGAGCGAGATATTCCAGCCTGCAAAAGACTTCGCCTCGTCGGGCTCGGTCTATCTCTGGACACGCAAGCCTCAGTTTGACAACGACAAGACCTATAACCTTAGAGCAACGCTTAAGGCAGGCTCGTTCGACCTTGTAAACCCTTCTGTGCTTATTGACCTGAAACTCTCCGACAACGTTTCGGCATCGTTCAGCGGCGAGTGGCTTAGCAGCAGCGGTAAGTATAAGTTCAGATACAGACGCAAGGCGGTGAAGACTGACGAGATAATGTATGACACTACCGCTGTCCGTCAGAACGGCGATGTTAGGGCAACGCGCCTTGAAGCGTTTCTGATAGGCTCTATGGACAAGGGAGAGTGGATGCTGAAGGCATATAACTACACTTCGGAGCGTGGAGTGCCAGGAGCGATAGTCAACAACGTGTGGCGAAGAGGTGAGCGTATATGGGACAACAACTCCTTCATACAAGGCTCTTTGCAGAAAGACTTCGGCAAGCGCTATCATCTACGCCTGTCGGGAAAGTATGCCTATTATCTTACGAAATACGTGAACAAGGACACAACGGTGATGGCTATCGACAATGTCTATCGCCAGAAAGAGTTCTACTTCTCTAACGCACACCTATTTAATATAACGCCCGACTGGGACGTGTCGGCTTCGTATGACATACAGTGGAACAAGATGGATGCCGACATGTATGGCTTTGTCTATCCTACGCGCTGGAACCATCTTGTGTCGCTTGCTACGGCTCTTAGCCTTGGACCTGTGAAGATGCAGGGAAGTGTAGTGTTCAACTATGTTCACGACATGGTGAAGCTTGCCGAAGCTCCCGACGACAAGACCGTCTTTACGCCTGCGTTCTTCATTTCGTACAAGCCGTTCCGTAAGATTGACCTCTCGCTGAGAGCGTTTGCAAAGAGAAGTTTCCGAATGCCAACGTTCAACGACCTCTACTATGCTGAAATGGGCAACTCTCAGCTCAAGCCCGAATACACGCTGCAATATGACGCTGGAATAGTGTATAACCATAGCAGCAAGGGCTTCCTGTCTGAATGGGGCTTGCAGGCAGACGCTTACTACAATTCCGTTCACGACAAGATAGTGGCTTATCCTAAGGGAGCGCAGTTCCGTTGGACAATGCTTAACCTTGGACGTGTGCACATAAAGGGTATCGACGTGGCTGCACATGCAACGCTTAACCCTGTGAAAGACCTATATCTTACGTGCAAGCTGCAATACACCTATCAGGAAGCCATCGACGTGACAAACCCTGCCGACACCTACTATCGCGACCAGATACCATACATACCATGGCACAGCGGCTCTGCAATCGTGCAGGTGCTGTGGAAATCGTGGAACCTCAACTACAGCTTCATCTATACAGGCGAACGCTACAACCAGCAGGAGAACATCGTATATAACCACACGCAGCCGTGGTACACGAGCGACATTTCTCTCGTGAAGTCGTTCGCGTGGAGCAAATATCGTGCGAAGGTGGCGCTTGAGGTGAACAACCTCTTCAGCCAGGACTATGATGTGATATTGAACTACCCGATGCCGAAGCGCAACTATCGTGTAACCTTAAGCATAGAGATATGATGAAAAGCAGACTTCTTACATTGTCTTTTGCCCTCTTGCTGCTTGCTTTCTACGGTTGTCGTGAAGACGAGGTTGTAGTGCCTACTGAATACGACATTCTGCCCATAGGCATGGCAGACGATTCCGATATTGTCGGCATGTATCTTGTGAACGAGGGAAACATGGGCAGCAACAAGTGTACGCTCGACTATCTCGACTACGTTCAGGGCTACTACGTGCGCAATCTCTATTCCGAAAGAAACCCCAACGTGATAAAGGAACTCGGCGACGTGGGCAACGACATTCAGATATACGGCTCAAAGCTCTATGTCGTGGTAAACTGCTCGAACAAGGTGGAAGTGCTCGATGCTGCCACAGGCGTGCGAATAGGGCAGGTAGACATACCCAACTGCCGCTATGTGCGCTTCTATCGTGGCTATGCCTATGTCAGTTCATACGTAGGCCCTGTGCAGCTTAACAACCCCGATGCGGTGAAAGGAGCCGTCTACAAGATAGACACCCTCTCTCTCAAAGCTGTAGACAAGTGTACTGTTGGCTACCAGCCCGACGAACTTGAAGTGCTTGGCGAATACCTCTATGTGGCAAATTCAGGCGGCTATATGGCTCCCGACTACGACTACACGGTGTCGGTGATAGAACTCGAAGGATTCAAGCAAGTGGAGAAAATACCCGTTGGCATAAACCTTCACCGAATAAAGGCAGACCAGTACGGCAAGCTGTGGGTGACTTCGCGTGGCGACTATAACGACATTCACTCTAATCTCTACGTGCTGCAGAAGAAGAGCGGAAGAAACGAGATGCAGGTAACTGACACGCTCGACATACCCTGCTCCAACTTCTGCATACAGGGCGATTCGCTCTATTTCTACAGCACTGAGTGGAACAACTACACGCAAAGCAACACTATAACCTACGGAATAGTGAACATAGTTACAAAGGAACTGGTCAGCGACTCGTTCATTACAGACGGAACAGAAGGAGACATCACCATACCCTACGGCATAAACATTCACCCGGAGACAGGCGAGATATTCGTTACAGACGCAAAGAACTACGTGTCGAGCGGTGTGCTCCACTGCTACACGAAAGACGGCATACACCAGTGGAGCGTGCGCACAGGCGACATACCGGCACACATGTGTTTCCTAAAGAGAAAGTGAGGCAGATATGAAAACAAGATACACACTATTGTCGATTGTCATGATTGTTGCCTTGCAGGCTATCGTCATGTCGTGCCAGAGAGAAATCGAAAACGTGAGTCTCGGCATTGACGACTATTACTATATAGAGCGCATGCGCAAGCTGCAGCTCACATCGGCATATACGGGCAACTCTTACCGCTGGACTCTGAAGACAGAATCAGGCGAAGACTCGCTGCTGTCAACAGACCAGAGCCTGATATTCCTCGAAAAAGACGAGGGCGAATATCATATAACGTTCAGTCTCGACGACGGCGACCGAGGTTTCAAGCATTCGTTCATGGTTACCGTGCTGCACGAAGAAACGGAGTATAGCGCGTATACGGCAAGCGTATATGAATACAAGCCTGCACCGGGGCAGTTTATAAACACTATGCCTTACTACGAGGAAGGCGACACAGAGGAAGACATGCGACAGAAAGCGGAAGACGACCTTGTAAACGACGTGATGATTTCGCTAGGAGCATACGGAGGTTACGTTACGTTCGCCTTCGACCACACTGTAATTAATGTGCCTGGCGAGAAAGACTTCTACATAAAGGGCAACGCCTTCTATTCTGACATAAAAGACTACTATGACCGACAGGGAGGCAGCAGCGAACCGGGCATAGTGATGGTGGCGTTTGACAGAAACATGAACGGCATACCTGATGAAGATGAGTGGTATGAGCTTGCAGGCAGCGAATACAACAGCCCAAGCACCTTGAAAAACTATAGCATAACATACAGTAGCCCTACAGACCACACACCAGTTCCAAGCCCGATGGGTTTCCTCTCTGACACCTTGTATATTCCATGGACAGACAATCAGGGAGGCAGCGGATATGTGGCAAAGAACATCTACCATACACAAAGCTACTACCCCGAATGGATTGACGACACGAGCATATCGTTCACAGGAACACGCCTTGCACGCAACGGCATAGACGAGAGTGGGTTCGGCACCTACTATGTGCTCTATTCCTATCCGTGGGGATATGTAGACAACCACCCCAACGACTCAACCGAATTGTGCAGCTTCGACATCGGCTGGGCTGTAGATGCCGACGGCAACAGCGTGGAACTGCCCGGAGCCGACTTCATTCGTGTCTATACCGGGGTAAACCAATACTGTGGCTGGCTCGGCGAAACGTCAACGGAAATAGCCCGCGCACAAGACCTGCACATAGACGTAAGTCAGCAAGAAGTGGTAGACCCGCTTGCAGTAAGAAGAAAAGAGAACCAATAGATATATGAATGTGTAATTAAATGACATCATTATTAAAATTAGTATTAATTTAAAACAAAACTGACATGAAAAAATTTTCATTAGTTTTAGCTTGTTTGGCATTCACAGCATATCTGAATGCGCAGACAAAACCTTCTTCCGTGCAAGGTATAGCACGTGATTTTTCATCGGTGCCTTCATCGGTGAAAAAAACAGCCAGTACTTATACTGCTGTAAATTTGGACTCAATAAAGTATTGGGTGGGCAACGACACATGTTCCAACAAAGCTGCATTGGTCATTAAGTTCAATGACGGTAAAGGCGTTAACGCTCTCGTATGGGGCTATCGCTGGGCTGCTGGAACTGTAGCCTCGGGCGAGCAGATGTTCCGTGCAATCGCTTCTGCAGACCCTCGTCTCTATCTCTTTACACAAAACACCAACTATGGCGCTACCGTTTGCGGTATCGGTCTTAATCGCGATAGTGAGGATGTTATTTCCGGCAACCTGATTTTTGATTTGGACGGTGCTATGGAAGACACAGAGCACATCAACTTCAGGTATTTTTCTTCTCAGCCTGCACCGGCCCTTTCGTTAGGCCAGACATCTTATCCGGAAAATCTTTCCTATACAGCACCTGCAGCGGCTATAGACAATGCCTTAGCTACAGGCATTCTACAGCATCCGTTTGACACCCCGACCTACGGCTATGCTGCATACGACTATGACTATTGGCTGCTTAAAGACACAGATGTTTCAGGCAGCTGGCGCTCCGGCTGGTATGACGGCTATTGGAGCTACTGGTGCGGAACAGCCAACAGCACTGATTACATCTATTCAGGCTTGGGCATGACTTCACGCATGCTTTCAAACGGTGATGTTGACGGATGGAGCTATGTTACAGACATGACTGTCTGGTATAGTGCAGACATGAGCGGCGCTATTACATATATTGAAGCTCCTTCTACAGTCATGAACATAGCCAGAACTGATGACACAATGGAAGAAAACATCATTTACGTAACTAATACCGAGACATCAGGTGAAGGTTCTATTGGTGACGTTTCTTCTTCTATAGACAAGACAAAGAAAAACATTATCATTTTTGATGAGTCGTTGGCAGGCAAGACGATATCATTAGAAAAAAAATTCTATTTGGGTAAAAATAAAGCAGATATTACTATAAACGGCAATGGTGTGATACTTGAATGTCTAAGTGGCTATTTTTATATTGGAGGTTCTCCAAAGACAATAAATGATCTTAATATTAAAGGATGGGTAAATACAGCTGGTGATAACGAGAAATTCGTAAATTGCACGTTTACAGGCATTGACTACGAGACAAAAACAAAGGCAATACTTCTTGAGTCTGATGCTAAGGATGGCGAATATATAGGATGTCGTTTCAGCGGATTACGTTCATATTCTTCCACAACAACTAGCGCAGCAGCTTTCTATGGCTCATACAGCGGTGTATATAAGTTTGTGTCATGCACTTTCAAGGACAATATATCAGTTCATACCAATGAAGGAATGGTCACATCGAACCCAAATGGAGCACATGTTACATTGGATGTAAACAATAACCAGAACTCATTCTATAATTGCGTCTTTGACGATGCCAACAAGGGAGACTTGACGGGCTACTATCAGTCTGGTTATTCCATTATCACTGGCGCTGAGTGCATCTTTGAGAACAATGTTGTTGAAGGCACTGTCTATAACAAAACGGCAGGTGCCGCCTACGAATTTTCTTCTACAAATGTTAATGACAGTGATCTCGGCGACATCGTGACATGGAGTGAAGACTTGAATGAATATGCAGTGGCTGAAGGAAGCAAGGCTATAGGCAATCTTCCTGCAAACACTGCAATAGAGGGTGTCACTTTCCCTGAAAAGGATATTCTCGGAAACACTATCGACTATACAAATGACACGCAGAGTGGCGCATGCCAGACAATATTGTCATCACAGGAAGAGGAAGAACTCTATGTAAATGGTACATTCATCGTAAACGAAGACTGGTATGGACACCAGAATTCTACTGTAAACTGGATTTCTGACGACGGTGAATGGACTTATCGTGTGTTCCAAAAAGCAAACCCAGGACATGAACTTGGCTGTACAACACAGTATGGAACTATATATGGAGACAAGTTCTATCTGGTTTCAAAGCAGCAGATGGACCCTGGAGCAAGCATCACAGGAAGCCGTTTCGCTGTATGTAATGCCAAGACAATGAAGCTTATAAAGGAGTTTGAATATATCGCAACAAACAGTGATGGCACATCTATTGCCGACGGTCGTTCTTTCTTGCCTGTTAATGAACACAAGGGATACATCGGAACAAGCAACGGTATGTGGATATATGACATGGACAACATGGAAATCGGAGGCCAGATAGAAGGTTCAGGTAACCCGAATTCAAGTGGCTACGGTCAGCTATATTATGCACAGGTAGGTACAATGTTGCGTAAGGATGAATATGTTTACGCTGTTCATCAGCAGAATGGATTAATGATTATTGACCCTGAAACAGATGAAATAGTACGCACTATACAGGCTCCAAATGAAGATGGAACACAGCGTGGCTTCGGTTCTATAGTATTGTCTAAAGACGGTAATCTTTGGCTTAGTGTAGCAGCCAATCAGTCTGGTAGCGGTGCTACAGTAAGCTATATTCTCAAGTATGACCCAGTAACGCAAGACACTGTTCGCATAAATGTTCCTGAAGGTTATTATTCTCCAGCTAACTCATGGTACGCATGGACACCTGACGGTTTCTGCGCAAGCACACAGAAGAACGTTCTATACTGGAATGGTGGAAACAACAGCTGGTTCAGCAACAAATATATATTTAAGTATGACATTGACACTGACACGTTCAGCAAATATATTGACCTTGACAGCGAAGACTGGAAGATATATGGTTGCTCATTCCGTGTAGACCCTGTTACCGACGAGGCATATGTAAGCCTGTACAAGGAATTCGGTGACCCGACATACGTATTGAGAAAATATGACAGCGAAGGAAATGTTCTTGCTGAATATTCAATGATAACAAACTATTGGTTCCCATCTTTGCCTGTATTCCCAGACAATGCAGACCCAGTGGTAAACGGTGTTGGTGCTGTTGACGTAACATCTTCTGACAGCAAGACTGTATCTCTCGACGGTATAGCTTCTGACGAGGACAACATGACTGCTGCAATGGTAAAGACTATCAAGTCTATCAGCAACGAGAGCGTGCTGAGCGCAGAAATGCTCAACGGCGACCTCGTAATCACTCCGCTTGCTGACGGAACAGCAGACATCACTATACAGATTAACTCTAACGGCAAGCTCGCAGAATGTGTTGTAAGCGTAACCGTGACAGGTGCATCTGCTATTGACAATGTTGATGCAGAAAGCGGTGCAACTGTTGTTTCACGCTATACACTCGATGGCAAGCTGCTGAACGCTCTTCAGCGTGGTATCAACATCATACGCATGAGCGACGGCACAATCAAGAAAGTTATTGTGAAATAATATTTCTCTCTCTCAATTATGTTGACGGAAGGCAGCTTGCATATTGCAGGCTGCCTTCTTTCTTTATGTATGTCGAATATTCTAAAATATACTTTAATTATATAAATGTTAGTTATAAAAATTGTGGAAAAAGGAAACATTATATAACTTTGCAAATAAGAAAATCAATGCGATTGTGCATTTCAAAAGATCATGAATAACGCATATTAAAAACATAATCTCATACAAAATGAAAAAAAAATTATTACTCTTCTTGTATATATTCGTTTCTATACAAGCCTATTCACAGAATCCTGTTCCTGAATGTCCGAGAATCGTAATAAGCACCGATTGTGGTGGCACTGATCCTGACGACAATCAGTCAATAGCTCATCTGCTTATGTACAGCAACGAATTTGACATTGAGGGAATAATTTCATCTCCTTCATACGGTTCGGGAAGCAAGGAAGAAATTATCAGAATGATTGACATATACGAAAAAGACTTGCCCAAACTGAAGAAGCATCTAAAGAAACAGAAGAAAAACAAAGGCAAATTAGCATCGCCAAAATATCTTAAATCGGTGACTAAGCAAGGGCGTAAAGGTGGTGCACCGTTGTGTGGCTATCAGACTTCAACAGAAGGTTCTGAATGGATTGTTAAGTGCGCTCGCAAGAATGACCAACGAAAATTGTATGTGCTTGTTTGGGGAGGTCTTGACGATGTAGCTCAGGCACTGCACGATGCACCAGATATAAAAGACAAGATACGCGTCTACTGGATAGGCGGGCCAAACAAGAAATGGAGTGTCAACACTTATGTGTATTTAGTAGAGAACTTTCCTGACCTATGGTTCATAGAAAACAATGCCAGCTATCGCGGATTTATATACGACTCTAAGGTTAAAGATTCGCTCAACGCAGGTTATTATGATGCATATATAAAAGGCGCTGGACATCTTGGCGCCGATTTCATAAACTATTACAAGGGAAACCCAAAACTTGGCGACACGCCGTCTTTGCTCTACATGATGGATGGAGACCCAGCCGACCCCGGCAAGGAATCATGGGGAGGCAGCTTTGAACTTTGCACACACAGCCCTCGCAAAGTGTTCTATGGCACAACAAGCGAGAAAGATACAATACAAGCGTATGGCATTATGGAGTTGCACATGCAAGGACCTGTGCGTAATGACATTAAGCCAGGAACACCATGCCTGACACTCGATATTCTTCGACAGAAATGGGAAGGCTATTACATGGGCAACGGCGACTACATGGTTAGATATTCTACTTACACTTACGGCACACATCCATATACAGTCACTTCTACCGTAGACGGATTCACAACTGTCAACGGCTCAATCACCGTAGACAAGCTGTGGCCTGGCAGTAGAAGCGCAACAGATTATACCGTAGGCAAGAACTGGTATACTGACTGCAAGTCGCCAGAACTGTTCAGACAAGACTTGCAAGGAGCACAGACGGTATACAAATGGCGTGCAGACGCAATGAAAGATTGGGCAGAACGATGGGCATGGCTAAAATGACATTTGTAAATTGGCTGTAATGTAATTGCTTTGGATTAGTGTAAAAACAGGTTTGGACTTATTGGTTATATTATTACTAAGTCCAAACCTGTTTGCCTGTAATTATGCATTTTATATATGTGGCAGAACAAAAAAATGTTTAATTTTATGGCTAATGTAAAAAAAAGCATTACCTTTGCATATAATTGCAGATATAATACAAGTCGCATTGGTGTATAGTGTGGCTTTTATGTATTGGTAATAACTAACTTATGGTGAAAAACGTAATAAACTTATATAATAACTCTAACACTTATGTCAAATAGCAGAGAAAAACTCTTTAGTGAGTTTAAGGCGCCTACGCGTCAAGAATGGCTTGACAAGATTCAAGTAGACTTGAAGGGTGCTGATTTTAACAAGCGTCTTGTATGGCGCACAAATGAAGGTTTCAACGTGCAGCCTTTCTATCTGAAGGAAGACTTGGTGAACCTGAAGACACCTGAGGCTCTGCCTGGTGAATTCCCTTTTGTGCGAGGCAACAAGAAAAAGAACAATGAGTGGTATGTGCGCCAGAACATCGTTGTAGATGACGCAAAGTCGGCTAACGCCAAGGCATTGAGCCTGTTGAACAAAGGCGTAGACTCGCTTGGATTCCGTATTCCTGGCGACAGCGTGAGCGCAGAACTTGTAGAAACATTGCTTGAAGGCATTGTATGCGATGCTGTTGAACTTAACTTCAACACATGCAAGCGTCACAGTCTTGAACTGGTTACTATTCTTGATGAGTATTTCACCAAGAAGGGATATGACAAGACAAAGATTACAGGTTCTCTCGATTGGGACCCGATGGAAAAGATTGTAATGAAAGGATATGACGTTACGCCTATTCTTGCTTTCGCTCCGCGTCTTGTCGAGACTATGAAGGAATACCCTAACTTCCGTACAATATCTGTAAATGCCGTTTCTTTGAACAATTCAGGCGCTTATATCGTACAGGAACTAGGTTACGCTCTTGCTTGGGGTAACGAATATCTCAATCTGTTGGTTGAGGCAGGTGTCGCTCCTGACCTTGCTGCAAGCAACATAAAGTTCAATCTTGGCATATCAGAGAATTTCTTCATGGAACTCTCAAAGTTCCGTGCAGCACGCCTTCTGTGGGCAGAGATTGTAAAGCAGTATGAGCCGAAAGATGACGCGTCATGCATGATGTGCGTAAACGCTATTACTTCCAAGTATAACATGACACTGTTCGACAGCTACGTAAATCTGCTTCGTTCACAGACAGAAGCTATGAGCGCTGCTCTTGCTGGTGTCAATTCTATAGAAGTAACTCCGTTTGATGCCATATATGAAACACCTAACGAGTTCTCTGAGCGTATAGCACGCAACCAGCAGCTTCTGCTGAAAGAGGAAAGCCACTTCGACAAGGTGGTTGACCCAGGTGCAGGAAGCTACTATATAGAGGAACTTACAACATCGTTGGCTAACGAAGGTTGGAAGATATTCCTTAACGTAGAGGATAATGGAGGTTTCCTTGAAGCAGTTAAGAAGGGTATCGTACAAGATGATATCAACGCAACAAACGTTAAGCGTCATGGAGCTGCAGCAAGCCGCAAGGAGTTTATCCTCGGTACAAACCAATTCCCTAATTTCACAGAAAAGTCTGAAGGCAAACTTCCGTTGGCAAGCTCTTGCTCATGCGGCAGCGGTCATCATCATGAAGCAGCGTTCACACCGATACAGTCTACACGTCTTGCCGCTGACTTTGAAGATCTTCGCATAAAGGTAGAGAACAGCGAGAAGGTGCCTGTAGCATTCATGCTGACTATCGGTAATCTTGCTATGCGTCAGGCACGTGCGCAGTTCAGCTGTAACTTCCTTGCATGTGCAGGCTATAAGGTTATTGACAATCTTGGCTTCAAGACTGTAGAAGAAGGAGTAGACGAAGCGTTGAAGGCTGGTGCAGATATCGTTGTAATCTGTTCAAGCGACGACGAGTATGCAGAGTATGCCGTTCCGGCATTCAAGTATCTTGACGGCAGAGCAATGTTCGTGGTTGCTGGTGCTCCAGCTTGCACAGACGACCTTAAGGCTGCAGGCATAGAGAATTTCATTCATGTACGTTGCAATGTGCTTGAGACATTGAAAGAGTATAACGCTAAATTGGGAATAAAATGAGAAAGAATTTCAAAGACATCGATATATTTTCAGGCATAAAGCAAGTTGACGGAAGCGCATGGCAGAAAGACAACGGCATTGCTCCTAACTGGAAGACACCGGAGCATATTGAAGTAAAGCCTGTTTACACAAAGGAAGACCTTGAAGGCATGGAACATCTTGGCTATACAGCAGGATTGGCACCTTTCCTTCGTGGCCCATACAGTATGATGTATCCTTTCCGTCCGTGGACAATCCGTCAGTATGCAGGATTCTCTACAGCAGAGGAAAGTAACGCATTCTATCGTCGTAACCTTGCAAGTGGCCAGAAGGGTCTTTCTGTAGCGTTCGACCTTCCTACTCACCGTGGTTATGACCCAGACAATGCTCGCGTTGTCGGCGATGTCGGCAAGGCAGGTGTATCTATCTGTTCTGTGGAAAACATGAAGGTTCTCTTCAATGGTATTCCGTTGAACAAGATGTCTGTGTCAATGACAATGAACGGTGCCGTTCTTCCTGTAATGGCATTCTATATTGTCGCTGGTCTTGAGCAAGGCGCAAAGCTTGAAGAGATGGCAGGAACAATACAGAACGACATTCTTAAGGAATTTATGGTGCGCAATACCTATATCTATCCACCTGCATTCTCAATGCGAATAATCAGCGATATCTTCGGATATACATCTAAGCTGATGCCTAAGTTCAACTCTATATCTATCTCTGGATACCACATGCAGGAGGCTGGTGCTACGGCAGACATCGAGCTTGCATACACTATTGCAGACGGACTTGAATATGTTCGTGCAGGTGTGAACGCAGGTATTGACATTGACGCTTTCGCTCCACGTCTTTCTTTCTTCTGGGGTATCTCAATGAACCACTTCATGGAAGTTGCAAAGATGCGTGCTGCACGTATGCTTTGGGCAAAGGTCATCAAGCAGTTCAATCCGAAGAACGACAAGTCGTTGATGCTTCGTACACACTCTCAGACATCTGGTTGGTCGCTTACCGAACAAGACCCGTTCAACAATGTCGGCAGAACATGTATAGAGGCTATGACAGCTGCGCTTGGTCATACACAGAGTCTGCATACAAACGCGCTTGATGAAGCTATCGCTTTGCCTACAGACTTCTCTGCACGTATAGCCCGTAACACACAGATATATATTCAGAACGAGACAAAGATATGTAAGGAGATTGACCCGTGGGCAGGTTCTTACTATGTAGAGACACTTACTAACGAACTTGCACATAAGGCATGGGAACATATCCAGGAGATAGAGAAACTTGGCGGTATGGCTAAGGCTATTGAAACTGGGGTTCCTAAGATGCGTATCGAGGAAGCTGCTGCACGTACCCAGGCACGTATTGACAGCGGTGTTCAGACTATTGTAGGTACAAACAAGTATCGCCTTGACCATGAAGACCCGATTGACATTCTTGAGGTAGACAACTCTGCTGTTCGTAAGCAACAGGAAGAGGGCTTGGCTGAACTTCGTGCTCATCGTGACAATGAAGCTGCACAGGCAGCCCTTGATGCTTTGACCGAATGTGTGCGCACAGGTGAAGGCAATCTTCTTGAGAAAGCAGTCGAGTGTGCTAAACTAAGATGTACTCTCGGAGAGATAAGTGATGCCTGCGAGAAAATCGTCGGCAGATATAAAGCAGTAATTAGAACTATTTCAGGCGTGTATTCATCAGAAAGCAAGAACGACTCCGACTTTGAGAAAGCTTGTGAGTTGACAGAAGAGTTTGCCAAGAAAGAAGGTCGTCGCCCGCGTATCTTTGTCGCTAAGATGGGACAAGACGGACATGACCGTGGCGCTAAAGTCGTTGCTACCGGTTATGCAGATTGCGGTTTCGACGTAGATATGGGACCTTTGTTCCAGACTCCAGCCGAAGCAGCACGTGAAGCTGTAGAGAACGACGTTAATGTAGTTGGTGCAAGTTCGCTTGCAGCAGGTCACAAGACTCTTATTCCTCAGCTTATAGAGGAACTCAAGAAGCTTGGCCGTGAAGACATCATGGTTATTGCAGGTGGTGTAATTCCTGCACAAGACTATGATTTCCTTTACAAGGCTGGCGTTGCAGCTATATTTGGCCCTGGTACGTCGGTAGCCAAGGCTGCTTGTGAAATGATGAATATTCTTTTAGATAAAGAATAAGTTTCTTTTATACAAAGAATAAGAAATACCCAAAAAGAGTCGCATTCAATAATGTGGCTCTTTTTTTTATTTATTAATACAGAGCAGCGCACTTGACTAAATTAGACCAAATTAGACTCTTTTTCTAAATCTATAAACAATAACTTTGCATTACCTTAAAAAAGGAATGCAAGATATTTACAGGATATTTGCAAGACATTTACAAGTTAAGCTCAATGACAATGATCTTCTTTTAATTATTTCTAAACATAATATTCAAAGCTATGAAAACTACTACATGCCCATTCTGTGGAGAGGAAATAATGGTTACTGCAAAGAAATGCAAACACTGCGGAAAGTGGATAGAAAAGAAATGTCCACAGTGTGGAGAATGGATAAAGGCTGAAGCAAAGAAATGCAAGCATTGCGGCAGCTGGTTCAACAAATACGCTAAAGAAAAATATGAACGCTCGACAACTATTTCTACACCTTCGTCACAGAGCAATAACATTACAAGAGAAGAACTTGACGAAGCTATAGACAAATACAACGACGACAGCGAGGCTGGATGCATTATGTATGCCGAGTGCATTGTGATAGTGATATTGCTTGGTTTATGCTATGACTGGAACTTTTGGGGAATCTTCATAGGCATCGCCATAGCATACACGCTGCTGCGCATACAGATATTGCGCATAATCTATTGCATAGGCATTTCCATTGTATGGGGAATAATAGGATTTGTGCTTTCGCCGATATTTATAGATGGCTCTGAATGGGAAACAGCGGTTAACGTGGCAACAGAGAATTATGACGGATACGGTTGGGCAGCTGTTTTGTGTGCTGTATTGTCGCTTTTGTTACATTGGCCGGCAATGAAATCACGTTTTAATTTTTAATGTTCTTATATCATGGAGAAAAAGACAAAACCTTGCCCCTATTGCGGGGAAACAATACAAAGCAGTGCGGTAAAATGCCGACACTGCGGTGAATGGCTGAATGAAAACATACGCAAGGAGAAAGAAGCAAAGCCTGAGCCTGCAAAGAAGAAAGAGAAATCAAATACAGACGCACAGAATATGCTATTCGGATGTCTGCTGATTGTAGCCTTTTACGCAGTGCCTGTTGCCATAGTGGGTTTCATTCTCAATATCACTATTCCGAATGACAGCAGAATGGAACGTGCGATTGTCGAAGATGTTCACAACTGTGTTGTAGATGAAGCCAAGTCTTATGCAGGATTCGTTAGCGACGAATTGAGTGGATTCGCAAATCTTCTTCTTTCTAACAACGCGTCTGCTGAAGTGATAGAACAGCAGTTCAACGAACACAACAGCATAGAGATAAAGCGTTCATGGTTCTGGTCTGTAGGAAAAATTCACAATGCTGCCACATCAGAAGGCAACACCGTATGCTTTGGCATCTGCGGTATCGTCATTCCGTTTGTGGCGTGGGAAGATTTCATATTGACTGATGACTGATTATTATTAACCTAAATATATTGATAAATATGGGAAAAGAAACAAAACAATGTCCGTATTGTGGAGAAGAAATACTGAGTGTTGCAAAGAAATGCAAGCATTGCGGTGAATGGTTAGAAACTACGTCTCCAGAACCGGCAAAGATGATAGAGTGCCCTATATGTGGCGAGGAGATAAGTGAAGATGCAGACATCTGTCCGTATTGCAATGAAAAAGTGAATTCCGTTTCCAATGTTCATGATGATGACAAGCATGCTGCAGAAGACGAAACTGATTACATTGAAGAAGATGTAACAGAAGAAAACGAAGAAACGTCTTCTGAAGCAAATACATCTATTATACCAAGTATAGAGAAAGAAAATAACGGAAATGTTGTCGACAATAGTGCAGAAGTCAAGCGTGGGAGATTTTCATATTTCTTTGTAAATACCTATGTTACAAATTGTATAAACTTCAAAGACACGATAAGTCGCAAGCAATTCTGGTGCGGTTTTTTGTGGTATATGTTTATCGCTTATGCAATTTTTGCATCTATAGGCTGGATTACAATCTTTAATACAGACATAATTTTTGAATTTGATAATCGATCATCGTTTGCATATTGGGCTTACCGTTTCATATATTTTGCTATATGCATACCAAGCACGGCAGCTGCAGTACGCCGTTTGCACGATACAGGTCGTAGTGGATGGTGGGTTTTAATATCATTGATTCCTATAATAGGTGCAATTGTTCTGATTTGCTTATTGGCAAAGAAAGGCAAAGACAAATGTGAACGTGTACAGCTCAACATAACCGATATAATTGTTCTTATATGTGGTACATTATTTATCGTTATTGGTATAGTTGGTATTTTGAGACCTATTGATGCCCCATATGGCAACAGTTTTAATAAAGCATATTTTGAAAACAATTATTCAGAAGAAAAAGCAGACAGTGTTGAAGTGGATGAGACGAATGAAACAGCAGAAGAAGGTTCTGTATTGACTGACGATATGCTTAAGATAACAGAAAACGCAAACAATGGATATGAATACTATATCGCCCCTTATGAAGGTGGATATGAAACAGAAGACGGAATTATGGAAGAAGCATATAAAGCTATGATATTACGCTACGATGTTAACAGATATTCTATTGATACGCTGAATATATCCAATTCATACGGACTTTTTGTCGTTACTGATTTTCGAATAAAAGGAGATAATGTTTATTTTATTGTTTTTTATCATCCTTATGACTATGCCCGTACACGTTGGCATGCAACTCGTAGAGCATTTAGATTTAATGCAAATGCAGATATCGATGGTACAGAGGAATTGGAATTTCTCGGTGAGGCAGACAATATGGAATTTACCGACGATGGCAGGATAAAGCTTATGGATGAAGAAGTAATTAACCCTGATGATGCTGTTGCAATGTATCAATATAGATTTGTAACATCTGGTTACATGAATTTGTATTGATATGGCTGATAAAGCCGATACATATCTTCTGTTGATGTGTCAGAAGTCATAAAAACGGAGGATTAGTTTGAAAATTATATTGATTTTTATATCTTTGCAATGCAGTATGTGGCAATCGTCACATACTGCATTTTGAAACAGCGAAGATAAAACCACTGAAATAAAAATACGGAGAACGACAATGACTTCAGAGGAGAACGTATCTGAATCGGGAATGGCGCTATCGGGGATGGATTTGATAATATCAAACCGTTTCACGGAGATAGAAGAAATATATTCTTCCGATAGAGGCTATGCTGTAATCTATCGTGCTCAGAGAATGGGAAAGTGGCATGTGCTGAAAGGTCTGAAAGCAGAATATGCTGACAGTCCTATACATCTCGGACTCTTGCAGAAAGAGTTTGACATCGGTTACAGGCTTTCACATCAGAACATTGTGCAGACTATTGCGCTCGAAAAGATTGACGGTATAGGTACGTGTATAATCCTTGAGTATATTGAAGGCAAGACTCTTAGACAGCTAATAACGGAGAAACGGCTCGACGCTGAACGTGCAAAGAGAATCATAAGCCAGCTTTGCGATGCTCTGACGTATATACATGAACGGCAGATTGTGCATCGTGACCTGAAGCCAGAGAACATTATCATAACTACAAACGGAGACAATGCGAAGGTAATAGATTTCGGCTTCTCTGACGGCGACAGCTATGCCGTATTGAAACAGCCGGCAGGAACGTTGCGCTATGTGGCTCCAGAACAGAGTAGGGGAGAGCAGATTGACGGTCGTGCTGACTTGTATGCGCTTGGCGTGATAATAGATGAGATAAACGGTACATTGCCTCATAAAAACTATCTATTACGGAGAATATCCAGCCGATGCACAAGACAGAACCGTAATGAACGCTATTCTTCGGCAGAAGCAATAAGCATGCTGCTGGCAAAGGGGCAATCACGTTGGCGTTATATAGCTGCAGTCTGTCTGCTGGCTATCGTTGCTTTCGTGGCATATATATACAATACTGACGCCAACAGTTCTTTCCGCAACGAGGCACAGACCGTTCAACGCTCTGACACAGTGTTCCTTAAGCCTGAGAAGGAGAATGTTGCTGCAAATGCAGCGATTGACGAAAACAAACCAAAAGATATGCCTGCAACAGCCAGTTCGCCAGCAGCAAAACCCTCAACCAATACAAACATTTATGATGACCAAAGGCTTGTAACGCTTAACAAATTTGCTAGAGAAAAGACTATCGAGGTTGTAAAAAAGAACGAACGCCTGATGGCTGACTCTACGCTTACCGCACGCCAAAGGTCAGACATATCCAACAATGAATTTTTCGAGATAGAGCGCATTGTAAGGGCAGAGGTAGACAGACACGTTAACCAGGATGCCCCAGAATATCCAGTATACATGAACGCAATACTCAACACTATGCGTCTTGTGTATAAAGACTACAACTTAAAGAGATACAATAATGCAAAAGATGAATAAGAACAAAGAGATAGAATGTCTGATTAAAGACGTAGAAAGGAAAATGGGCAAGAAACTCGTTTCGCCAAACGATTTCAAGGAACTTATTGACTGCATCTCCAAGAAATCAAGCCAAAACGAGACGCTTGGCATTACTACAATCAAACGACTATGGGGGTATGTGGAAAACGAGCATAAATATCGCTTTTACACCGTCTCTGTATTGGCGCGCTTTATCGGGTATAAAGACTGGGCTGACTACTGTGAGAATCTGCGAATGCAGGGAAATACCGATTCCGACTTCCTTACAGACAGGCAAATCAAGTCGGAAGACCTTCACGAAGGTGACTTGATAGAGATTGGCTGGATTCCTGACAGACGTTGCGTGTTGTGTTATCTTGGCAATGACACGTTTCGTGTAGAAAGCGAAGAAAACTCGAAGCTGTCTGCAGGCGATACCTTCAAGGCTGTTTTGTTCTGCTTGGACAGTCCTCTTTATGTGTCTTCATTGAATTGTTCAAGGGGTAACGGCTTGTCATACGTTGCAGGAAAGAATCATGGTTTGACGCTCCTTGAGCGTTTGTAACAGAAATGGGTTGCCTATCTTATTTAAAGATAGGCTGCGTCTCGGAAGTAAAAATAAAAGGCCGTTTTGCGGCCTTTTATTTTGTACTTCACTCAACTTGCACTATCTTTGCATTTGGTATGAAAGATTCAGTGATTATTGTAAGTGGCGGAATGGATAGCATTACGCTGCTTTATGACATGCAAGAGCGTATAGCCTTGGGTATTTCGTTCGACTACGGCAGCAATCATAACGCAAAGGAAATTGCCTTTGCAAAACTGCACTGCGAACGTTTGGGTATTAAACACATTGTAATAAAACTTGGCTTCATGCACGACTATTTTAAGAGTTCGCTTCTTGAAGGTGCCGACGCTATTCCTGAAGGGCATTACGCTTCGGAGAACATGAAGTCTACGGTGGTTCCGTTCCGCAACGGCATCATGCTTTCTATTGCAGCAGGAATAGCCGAGAGCAACGGCATGAAGTATGTAATGATAGCCAATCATGGTGGCGACCACACTATCTATCCTGACTGTCGCCCTGAATTTATCAGTGCTATGAGTGACGCTACACGCTACGGAACTTATCCGGGCGTAGAGGTGCTTGCGCCTTATACAAACATCACAAAGACAGACATCGCACGCAAAGGCAAGGCGCTCGGAATTGACTATGCGCAGACATGGAGCTGCTATAAAGGCGGTGACAGACATTGCGGCAAGTGTGGCACATGTGTAGAGCGCAAGGAGGCGCTTCACGATGCAGGCATTGTCGACAATACTGATTACGAAGCGTGATAATTCTATTAATTATTTTAAAAACTTGACGGAATGTTAGCAGATACGGGAAAAATAAGTTATCTTTGCACGTTAAGACAAGCTACATAAAACTACAGGGTAAGTCTTTACCGTCAATTTTAGTATAATCTTTACAATAAAATAACACGTCAAATTAATAACATCAACAACTAAAAAATGGAAAACGTTTTCAGTTATATCATTAGCCTTGGTGCAAGTGTGATGATGCCAATCCTTTTCACCGTGATTGGTCTATGTATCGGAATGAAGTTCGGCAAGGCGTTGAAATCGGGCCTGTACGTGGGTGTCGGTTTCGTTGGTCTGGGTATTGTAACGGGATTGCTTACATCAAATTTCGACAACCCTTTGAAAGCCATTTCAGACATTTACCATTTGCAGCTTAAAGTCTTCGACATGGGTTGGCCGGCAGCGGCAGCCGTTGCCTACAATACGGCAGTGGGCGCTCTGATTATTCCTATCTGTCTCGGCATTAACTTCCTTATGCTCATCACAAAGACTACACGCACAGTCAACATTGACCTTTGGAACTATTGGCATTTCGCTTTCATCGGTGCTGTGGCTTACTTCGTTATGGACAATAGCCTTGCATGGGGATATTTTGCTGCAATCATCTGCTACATCATAACTCTTGTGTTTGCAGACCTTACGGCAGACAAGTTCCAGAAGTATTACGACAATCTCGACGGCATATCCATTCCGCAGCCGTTCTGCCAGAGCGTTGTTCCGTTCACTATAGTAATCAACAAGCTGCTCGATATGATACCTGGATTCAGCAAGCTCGACATCGACGCTGAAGGCTTGAAGCGCAAGTTCGGTGTATTGGGTGAGCCATTGGTACTCGGTGTAATCGTAGGTGCGCTGATTGGTATCGCTGCCCAGCTGAACGTAAAGTCAATACTCTTCCTCGGCGTTACTATGGGTGCCGTTATGGAACTCATTCCTCGTATCACCAAGCTCTTTATCGATGGTCTTATGCCTATATCTGAAAAGACAAAGGAACTCGTAAACACCAAGTTCAAGGGTAAGAAAGTCAGCATCGGCATGAGCCCTGCTCTCGTTATCGGTCATCCTACTGCTCTCGTTGTATCGTTGCTTCTTATTCCTACGATACTTGCCATTGCCGTGTTCATTCCGGGCAACGAATTCATTCCGTTGGCATCGCTTGCAGGTCTGTTCTATCTCTTCCCGATGATGCTGCCGTTCACAAAGGGAAACGTAGTAAAGTCATATATCATCAGTCTGATAGTTCTTATCATCGGTCTCTACTTTGTTACCGACATGGCTCCTGACTTCACTAAGGCTGCAAATGACGTGTATGCTGCAACTCATGATCAGGCTGCACGTATTCCGGAAGGCTTCTCCGGTGGTGCGCTCGACTTCGCTTCTACCCTCTTCGGTTGGGTTATCTATAAGCTTACTTGCTATGTCAAGTATATCGGCCCTGCCGTTTTGGTAATACTCACAATCGGTCTTATGCTTTACAATCGCCGTAACATCATCAGACAAGACCGTGAGGCACAGGAGAGCAACAAGTAAAAATGACGTTGTAGAAACAAAGAAATATATATTTGCCTGAATAAAGAAATCTATAATTAAAACCACAGATAAAATGAAAAAAATCATCCTTTCAGCAGCCATCATGCTTGCTGCGATAAGTTCTTCGGCACAGGTCAGCTATACTATACAGGCTGCTTGTCATCCGACAGACGTTAAGAATTACGACACACAGCGCATTCGTGACGCTTTTGTTATGGAGAAAGTCATGGAGGCTGACCGTATCAACCTTACATACTCAATGTATGACCGCTTGATTTTCGGTGGCGCAATGCCAGTTAACACTACATTGAAGCTTGACACAATCGCTCCTTTGAAGGCTCCTTATTTCCTCTTTGGCCGTGAGCTTGGCATCATCAACACAGGCAAGGGCACAGGTATCGTTACCGTAGACGGAAAGAAATACGAACTGGAGTTCAAAGACGCTCTTTATGTGGGCAAGGGAAACAAGGACATAACATTTGCCAGCAAAGACCCAAGCAACCCTGCAAAGTTCTATCTTAACTCTGCCACAGCTCACAAGGAATATCCTACACAGATGATTGTTTGCAACAATCCTGAGCGTGCAAAGAAACTCAAGTGTCTTAATTCAAACAGCTTCCATGCCGGTAAGATGGAAGAAAGCAACGACCGTGTAATCAATCAGCTGATTGTCTACAACGTTCTTTCTGACGAGAAGCAGGGTGGCAAGGGTGGTCCATGCCAGCTTCAGATGGGTTTGACAGAGCTTGCTCCTGGTTCTGTATGGAACACAATGCCAGCCCACACTCACGAGCGTCGCGTTGAGGCTTACTATTACTTCAATCTTCCAGAAGGCAACGCCATTGCACACTTCATGGGCGAGCCAAAGGAAACACGCGTTATGTGGCTTCACAACGAGCAGGCTGAAATGGCTCCAGAGTGGAGTGTTCATTGCGCAGCAGGCACAAGCAACTATATGTTCATTTGGGGTATGGCTGGCGAAAACCTTGACTATGGCGACATGGACAAGATTAAATACCTTGAAATGAAATAACAGCATATTTCTCCAGCATCTATACTGCATCGTAGACTCATCTGCAGTGAGATGTCTGCATGCATGTGTAAAATATCAATAGCGTGAATGATGAATTCACGCTATTTGTTTTTAACCCAAATCGGTCATTAGATTTTGGTAAGACATACCCCAAGAAAATAACTGTCAATAACTGTCAACTGTCAACTTTTTACGTTACGGTTATCTACATGGCTTCGCCTTCTTCT
>JAUNIZ010000252.1 GCA_030523165.1 Prevotellaceae bacterium | reverse complement strand
AAAACCACAAAAAATATCGCTAACCGCTTATGGAATCTTTAAGGAATGTGTATGAGAAAGCTTTTATCTCGTCATATCTTTTATATACATCCACATAATCAATATCTACAATATCTCTTATCTGACCAATATCCGTTATAAGTCTATCTTGCAGACCGAATGTTCCAAGAAGCGACATGAAACGTGACATTCCTCTTCCTTTATTGCCATAAACAAGGAATTGTTTCTTGAAAATAATAGAGAACACACATGCATGAAACGAGTCTGTAACGACAAAAGACGCATCGCGGAAACCGCTAAGCCAGCTCTCGACAGGTGATTGGATATGCCCTTTGCCAGACATAGATGCATCTTCCGATTCTTTATTGATGCTAAACGGAACAAGTTTTCTTATATTCGCCACACGCTTTATCATTTCTTTCTTTTCTTCTGTCTCGTCAAGAATATAGCAGAACAATCCTTTGTTATCCTTGGCGTCAACATCTGAACCTATAAGCCTTGCATAATCTTCCTTGTCGAGCAGCATTGTCGGGTCAAGAACATGCGTTGCAATTGCTCCTAAATGTTCAAGACAAAGCCCGACACCTGTATCTTCGCGAACCGAAACAGCATCAAACTTATTAATCAGACGGCTACATTCCTTTGTCTGTCCTAGAGTGTATTCCCACGCAGACGTGCCGAAAGAAGGAGCATAGGCTATACGCTTAACATTCCAATTATATGCAAAAGCCAGAAAAGCGTTTTGGATTTTAGGATAATACAAAGGTCTCCATATCTGGTCACTGCCTACTATTATACAATTATAGTCGTGTTTATCAAGCTGTTTTAAGGAAAAAACTTCCTTGGTATGAATATGTTTCCTTATGAAAGGAAGAACATTACGACTGATACGAGACTGATATTGCTCCTTCAATATCCTTGCATCCTTTTTCCCAAACACATATTTTCTGAAAGCCCTGACTGGATATACTATAGGAATAAGCCATATCTGAAGCGACTTTCTCTTCGGAGTATCAAATACAACTACATCATGTCCCATACGTTCAAGAACGGTTTGTAGTGCGTAAGCCTGAAGTATACCACCATAGTTTGTATGCAATGGTAAAGTCAATATTCCAATTTTCATTTTTGCATTGATTTGATTTTGTTTCTTACCTTTATTATATAGCGCTTTAGAACAGTTCTGAATGTAGGCTTTAAGGCTTGTTCCAATATCACGAGAAAAGGCTTTTCCTGATTGTCGAAAAACTGTTTACGCTTCGGATGTATAGCTATACGTTCACTGAATCCTGCGTTGCTTTTCAAGGCTATCACGTCTTTAAGCCTTGTTTCTGCTTTCATCAAGCCAAGTTTCTCTATGCATTCCATGCCTTTCCCGCTGTTAATCATTACCAGAGCTATACCTTTATCATCAAAGAAATCGGGCATAAGTTCCTGAATACCCCAGAAATCGGCTATGGTAACATCGCTCTTGCTACGCCCGTTCTTACACTTACAACTATAACAGGAAGTGCGCAGATAGACATCATTGAGGTATCCTCTCATGAAAGGGTTATTGTCTATGATTATTTCATGCGTCATTGATGCCAAGCTATCGGTATTTTCCTGCTTTACACGCACTACAAATGTATAGCCTATCCAGCCTTTTATCTTGTCACGAAACGATATGTCGGTTATGGCAAACGGCATGTCTTTTGCCAAATGAACACCGTTTTCTGATGCCGTTTTCATTAACGCTTCATCTGAAAGAATATTCTCTTTAAGGTATTTACGCCATATTCCAGGACTGGGAACACCATGACAAAGAAAGTCCATAGTTGTAAGATTCTCATAGTCTTTGCCTATATATATCTTCAAGCCTGCTATCTGACACGGAGTGCCAGTGAACAACACTTCACGCCCATTCCTAAGAAACTCTTCTGCCAAACGATAGCTTTCGCCAATACGGCTCTGCATATACTTGCTGCCCATCATAGGGTAAACGTCTTCTATCCTTTCCGCATAGCCATGACAGGCTTCCCATTTCACGTCGAATACTGCGCCAAACACAACACCACCTCTACATATTATATCATGCGCAAGAGCGATAAATACACCACCAGAAGAGCTTCTATGACGCTTGTCTGTATCTGGATTTTTCGCGGCAAATACTCTTTCTGGAGCCATTCTCTCACCTACATGCAGCATAGGACATGCCTTTTCACATAGCCCGCAATCTATACAAGCCGACTTTTCTACGCGAGGATAAAGGAAGCCTTCATTGTCTTCATGCATGGAAATGCAGTGTCTTGGACACTTTTGCACGCATGACGCACAACCGCAACAGCTCGTTTTGTCTTTTATTTCTATCATACGCCTCGTGCCTTTCTAAGCATCTTTGTTATCTGCGTTCTGACAAAAGCACGCTCACCGCTATCCAAGCCAAGCCAATATGAAGACGTTCCTACCGACAAGAAACAGGCAAGGCATACGCAAACAAAACCTATAATACTTCCTTCGGTATAGCCATTCACAATAAAAGGCAATATTATCGAGACGGCACTGACTATGAAAAGAGGAAAAATTGCCCTATGCAGATATGCCTTAACGGAGAGATTTATCATCGGTCTTACCATATAGACACGTGCAATGTGAGAGATTACCATCATGAAAATCTGCACAACGAACACCGATTCAGGCGAGAATCCAAGTCGTAACGACAAGTAAGACAATGGCAAAATCATAAACAACAAGCCTCCAACAACCATCTGATAGACCTTTATTCTGCCATTTGCCATAGCTCCCGTTATCAAAGGGTTGCCGATAACCTCAATGAACGAGGCTACAAGGGTAAGCCGAACAAACATTGCCGTATGTTCAGGCACTATCTTAAGCCACCATGCAAGTATAGTTTCTGTTTGCATAAGTACTGGCAAAGAGATGAACAGCAACAGGAAAAACGAGAATTTCGTGCTGCGATATATAAGGCTATGCATGGCTTCAAGCTCGTTTGCTGCATAGCTTTTCACTATCTGAGGATTCAATGCCGTCTGGAAATTGAAACAGAAACCACGCAAAGCGTTCTGCACTTGCACGGCTATGCCTCTAGCGGCATTGACGGCTGGAGTGAAAAACAAGTTGAGAAGCACGTTCAATCCTTGCGTAAACGCTACTGCAGCGATATTGCCAAAGAGATTCCACCCAGCAAAACCCGTCATATCTCTGAACAGTTTGCCATTCCACACTCTATGATATTTGGTCTCTTCGAAATGACGATTGCAGTAGGCAGTATATATTATCTGCACAAGAATCTGCACGGCAAGCATCAGAACGGCATAGAGTTTCAACTTGTCGAAATCGAAGACAAGAAGCACATACACTATAGCAAGCTTCAATATAACCTCCATTACGGATATGTAAGCAAAGGCTCCCATCTTCTCATGTGCTATTATCGCGGCATTGTAAGGTACGCTCATTACCATGACAACGGTAGACAATATCACCATCTGGTATGTCCACATAGCTGCAGAAAAACGTGCTTCAGGAATCGTCATGTAAGTGTAGAGAAACCATATTCCTACCGTTTCAGCCAATAAAAGAATAATTATCGAAATGGCAGCATGTATGTTTATGCTTGTGGAAAACACCATGCGCAAGCGCTCAACATTGCCTTTGCCAAGTTCGAAGTTAAGGTAACGCTGGGTGGTAGAAGCCATCGCGCTGTTGAGAAACGAGAACATTGAGACAAAACCTCCTACGACATTATATATGCCGAAATCCTCTATACCAAGAGTATCCAATACGACTCTTGACGTATAAAGGCTGACCGCCATCAAGAACAGCATACGGATATAAAGAAGAAGTGTGTTCTTGGCAATGCGTTTGTTTGATGTGTTCGGCACTTGTTCTTAGTTTATATTATAGTCAGACTATTTTGCAAAAATAGCAAAAACAGCATTATGGAAATATTTATTCACATGACAATCCTGTGTCAAAACCAAGAAGATTTACACATACTGGATAAAATCGTAAGCATAAACGCTTATAATGTTACACAAAACGAATAATCTCAGTCATAATATAGGCATTCATAACAGAAATCACACATAATAGTTACGGATTGAAACACCTATGTTTACGACATGAAAACCATAGGTTTATGA
>JAUNIZ010000024.1 GCA_030523165.1 Prevotellaceae bacterium | reverse complement strand
AAAAACAAAAATGTATATTTATGCATAAATGGATTATTGACGGTAATTCTCTGTTTTTCAGTGTTTTAGAATCAAATATTCAACCTATAGAAGCAAGAAATCACAATTTTTAATCCAAAAACTGCATAAATCGTCTTTACAGACAAATATTTTGCATAAATAACGCTCACATAATGAATTCGTTAGCTTTTCCGCCTAAATAAAGGCTTTACACTTGTTTTGACTATGTAAATTTACATTTGTATTTGTAAAGTACAGATATTTGCACTATCAGAATTAAGATTTACAAATATGAATTCGTAAACCCGAAATTCATGTTTTAAAATTCTCTCAACATTTGTTGCGTATCTGAAAAATTTGATTTACCTTTGTAAAGTCTAAGAAAAAACGGCAAAAATGCCGTCTAACCTACTTGACAGGTACAAAAAACATGGATATGAGAGACAGAATAAGGCAGATAATGGAAGCTCAGCACATGAGTCAGCAGACGTTCGCTAACTTTATCGGAATGTCAGCTGCATCGCTCAGCAGTATATTCAACAACAGAACCAAGCCTACCCTCAACACCGTAGAGGCTATCAAGAGCAAGATTCCTAACCTCAGTACCGACTGGCTGATGTTCGGCAGAGGTTCCATGTTCGAGGAAAATCATTCCGATGGCTCGACATCTCCTTCTGAAGAAAACGTCTCCTCTACCGGCGAACCTTCATTTAGTTTCAGTGAAGCTGGTGGCTCTCCTGATTTGTTCGGTCATAGTGCAGACTCTCCGCAGCGTTATCATGACCAGATGTCTCATCAGCAGGTTCAGCGCCCTCATGTGCAGAACATTCAACCTGAAATACGCTATGTAGATCGCCCACAACGTCAGATTACCGAAATACGCATATATTTCGATGACTCTACATATGAAACATTTGTGCCGAAGAAATAATTTCTGGTGATTCTTAAGCCAAAGAATGAAATTAGTGTGTTATTATGCGCTGACTAACGATTTATATGTGTTATTATGTGCAAAGAAATGTTTTTGTGATTGTTGAAACGCTAAACAAATGTTTCCTTGCAAACATTTATGATTTTTTTCCCTATTAGGCGCGGTTGTTAATGACAACGATTTTACTCTATGCTGAATCGGATATAGCTTCTGTCGTCAAAAGATTTGTTGCCTTCTGCTACGCCTTTGGTTGCCTTGAAACGAGAAATGAGCAGAGGGTCAGCAGCTAGCAGACTGTCAAGATGATGCTCACATTCAGCAAGCGTGGGAAATAGCTGGGGATAGCCGTCAGATGCAAGCACAATATCATGATGCCCTGGATTGAGGCAGATAGTCTTGACGTATTCCATAGCGATAGGGAAACCGTCGATAACCGCAAAGGCAATGTTCTGCTGTCTACAGCTTTCTATTAGTTCGGCTTTGATATGGTCTCTGCCAATGTCATGCCTGCGCAGTTCCTCTACGCTAGTCAAGCCCTTGTCGAGAAGCTGTCTGAGATATGCAGCCCTTATGCCTGCAACGCGCTCTTCGTGAGGCTTGGCGTTGTCATAAGCCACACCGTCTACCATGCACTGGCAGTCGCCAATCATCCAAATTTGCCGATAGTGAGAAGAATAGACAACCGCACTTGCCGTAAGGCGCTCTTCGGGGTGAACGCGCAGACGGTCAACGTCAATGCCACGCTGCTCATATTCAGAAAATATGCCTTGTGTGAGGATAGAACAGAACGTGTCGAGACTAGCCGTAGCAGGAAAAGACGACTGACCCGTAGCCGGGTCAGCAATCATTCTGCTAATGGTTTCCATGCAGTGCCTTCCGTTAGACATGGCAGGATTAATCTTGTTGAAGGTCTTGCTGGTGCTGCCGTCGATAACGGCGATGAAGTCATCGCTTATGGCTATTCCGTCTTCGCACGTCTGCTGGCTTTTCTTTCCGATAACCGTTTGTTCTATGATTGTCGTCTTCATACCTTCTGCCGTTGTTGTTTGGCTTGTTTCTGTTTCCCTTGTATGATGCGTTGTTGCTGCCGTTTCGGTGATATTCAGCGTTATTGCCGTTTCCTTTATAGGATGCGTTGCTGTTTTCTTTATGCGCAGAATTGTTGTTTCGGGTAAAGGTTGGCATGTCTTGATACAGCTTTCTGATGAGGTCAGGGCGACCTATGCGCGTGAGTTCTCGCTCAATGCCTTGTCGCTCTTCGGGCTTGTACCAGAAGAAGAACTGCCGTTGCGCTAGTTTCTCGCGTTGCGTTTTAGCAGAGAACACAGGCTCTAGCGTATATGGATGAAAGCCCGAATACCATGCCTCTGTGCTTACCGTCATAGGCGTAGGCGTAAAATCTTGCACTTGTTCAAGATGAAAATCCAAGCCTTTGGTTATCACCGCAAGCTCTGCCATGTCTTCTTCACGGCAACCTGGGTGGCTGCTAATAAAATAAGGTATAATCTGCTGTCGCAGGTTCTCACGTCGGTTTATGTCGTCGAATATCCGTTTGAACTCATAGAATTGCGAGAACGACGGTTTGCGCATGAGATTTAGCACAGTGTCTGACGTGTGTTCGGGGGCTACTTTCAGTCTGCCGCTGACATGGTTTACTATCAGTTCGCGCGTGTATTCCTTTGCGGTGCGATTGCTGTTTTCGTCTTTGCTCTTGTGGAGCAGCAGATCATAGCGCACGCCACTGCCAATGAAACTCTTCTTTATGCCAGGCAGAGCGTCTACTGCACGATATACTTCGAGCAGCGGGCTATGGTCAGCATTGAGGTTAGGACATACGCCGGGGTGAATGCACGAAGGTCGGCTGCACCGTTCACAGATGTTGCGGTTGCGCCCTCCCATAGCATACATGTTTGCCGATGGACCTCCCAAATCGCTTATGTAGCCCTTGAAATCAGGCATGGCAATAACTTTCTTGGCTTCTCTGACAATGCTTTCCTTGCTTCTCGATACGATAAACTTGCCCTGGTGGGCACTGATAGTACAGAAAGCGCAGCCTCCGAAACATCCACGATGGATATTCACAGAGTGCTTTATCATGTCGTAGGCTGGTATGCGCTTGCCTTTGTATTTAGGGTGAGGCAATCGTGTGTAAGGCAGGTCATAGCTAGCGTCGAGCTCTTCGGTAGACATAGGAGGATAGGGAGGATTGACAACTGCATATACGTTATCAACCTCCTGTATAAGACGCTGTGCGTGCATCTTGTTTGATTCCTCTTCTATATGTCGGAAATTCTCTGCCTGCGCCTTCTTGTCGTGAAGGCACTTGTCGTGAGAATGAAGAACAATGTCGCTGTCTGTTATACCGCCAGGTATGTCTTCGCGCTTTGCAAGATATACTGTTTGTGGAAGTTCCTTTATGTCGTGTATGTCACGTCCTGCCAACAGTTCGTTGCAAAGGTCGGTTATAGGCTTCTCGCCCATGCCGTAGATAATCATGTCGGCACCAGAGTCGCAGAGTATACACTTGCGCAGCTGGTCTTTCCAGTAGTCGTAATGCGTGAGTCGTCGCAGCGATGCCTCTATGCCTCCTAGCACAACTGGCACATCGGGAAACAGTTGGCGAAGAATCTGTGTATATACTATGGTAGGGTATTCTGGTCTGCAGTCATGCCTTCCGTCAGGGCTGTAAGCGTCTTCAGAGCGCAGTCGTCGGTTGGCAGTGTACTTGTTTACCATAGAATCCATGCAGCCAGGAGCTATGCCGAAGAACAGTCTAGGCTTACCCAGCTTCTTGAAGTCTCTGAAATCGCCGTGCCAGTCGGGTTGCGGAACTATAGCTACCCTTAAACCTTGCGCCTCGATAGTGCGGGCTATGACGGCAGCTCCGAAAGACGGATGGTCTACGTAAGCATCGCCTGAGAAAAGGATAACGTCAAGTTCTTCCCATCCCCTCAGTTCAACTTCTTTCTTTGTCGTAGGTATCCAGTCTGTCAGTTTCAGATTATTCATTAACTTCTTCTGTGGATTCAGTATCGTTGTTTTTCTCGCTTTCCCACTTGATGAACAGCAGTACAAGCTGATGTAGACCGAAAGCCTTCATGTTGTTGTTGTAGATAACGTCAAGGCAGAGGTCGAGCAGCTCTCTGTTGGTTTCCTGTTGTGTTTCGAGCAGCGAGCGAATGTTAAGGCGCAGCTTGTCAAGCACAGGTTCGTCTATGATTCCGTTGCTGTCTATAAGGTTCTTAAGAAGCGAATACTTTTCAATTGTAAGAAGATGTGATTCACTGACAGTGATGTTGCGTGTACCCGACACGTTAGTCTGTATCTTATATGTGTTCATAATGTCTGTTTTTTAGATGTTATTTGAATATAAAGTTTAGAATGCCTTTCATTATCATGGAGCGTTTCTGGTCTGACTTAATGCACTCGAACGGGAAGCCCATTGTGAACGTGCGGCAGTCGTAACCGTCGTAAGCCACGCAGACAGACTTGCCGTCGTAGTCAGTAAGAGCGCAGAACGCATTGCCTACAGGGCTGATAAGGTCTATTGACGTTGCGGCATAATGCTCGTCGTTGAGCGTAGAATATATGTCGAACGAAGTGTTCATGCCCTTTATCACGTTGTTTCCCTGAAGCTTCTCGGCTCCACGATGTTCTATATGCAATGTGCTGCTAAGAAACTCTTTCTCGCTTTCTGCCATCATGTCGCTTGCTATGTATGCTCCGCTAGCGATGATGTTGCCTCCGTTTTGCACATAACGTGACAGGCGTTTCTGCAGATTCTCTGAGAAAGACTTGTAATAAAGCAACGAATGACCATCGTCTTTCTCCAGTCCGAGTATCAGGTCTATGCAGCCGTATTTGTTCAAGTCAACCTTATCACGCTCTACTGCATACTTGGAACAGCTCACTACGCTGTATCTACCTGATGACATTATCGCCTTGGCATGTGTAGTGGCATAGTTGAACTCGTTTCCGCAGATAATGGTTCCTGCAAGTTCGTTGCCGCTATATCCAAGACCTCCAGGACCCTCAATACCTATCTTTGTCTTGTCGAAACACTGCTGAACGCCACAGTAGCCTGTAGTTTTGCCGTAGCTTACGCCTACATCTTCATTGATGTCGAAGCCTTGGCTGAAGCTGTCGTTTATGATTGCTGGCGATGAGAGACGGTTGAAGCCGTTGACGACAAGCACCGTAGCTGCAGCGTTAGGCTGGTAGACAGCAGACACCACCTCGCTTGCGAAGCTTTCACCGCCTTCGTTGGCAGCTGCCACCTTAAAGTTATACAGCGTGTTTGGCTGCAGTTTCACCATACAGGCGTTCTTCTCTACTCTTATGCCGTTGTCGAATCCTAGACCGCCAACAGACGTATATAATATGTATGACTTAGGTTTTGCTGAAGGTTCGCTGTCGTCTGTCTGTGCCTCCCAGCGTAGCATGATAGTGTCTCCTTCTGTAAATTCGGCACGGAAATACATCGGTGTCAACGGAGCAACGGTGTACGACTTGTTGTGTGAGTTGGCTATAAACCTAAGTATCGACTTGTATATGCTGCGTGCCAATGTGAATCTGAAGTTAGGATCTTGCCCCATTTGCATGTCGGGAAAGTTCTGATGAGACATTGTCTCAAGTATCGCTGATGTCATAAGCGGGCATCGTGATTCAGAATAGTTGCGGTCATATAGATAGCGTTTGTTCCACTTTCTGAATCTTTCTGATATATCCTTGTTCACATTGTCTAGCAGCTGCGACGCGAATTTCTTTGAGTTTTGCCTTGAAAGCCCCGAAGCAAGCATGCCGTTGCCTGTGTTTGTAGTGCAGATAGCAAGCGAACCCACTAAAGAAGTATAGTCGCTGGAATATCCTGCGTCACTATGTATGGCAAGCGAAAGCTCTACCGGCACGTTAAGTCCTAGCGTATTTGGAGCGAAACAAGAGCCACCTGCAAGCCAGTTTGTCATATACGACCTTACGTTTATATCTTCCTTATAGTCATCGGTGCAGTTCTTGGAATAGCAAACGCTGTCAGGAGCACCAGCCCACTGTGCATAGTAGCGTGAGCTTTCTGCAAAGCGAGGCAAGCCGCTTGTAGTGTTGTTGCGGCTAATGTTGCCCATACCACCACCGAATCTTACGGCATCGGCAGTTACTACACCGTTATATTCGCTGACGTTGCTCAAGACAACACGGTTGTCGGAGTTGCACCCTGCGTCGAAGTCGAATGTTCCGAGATATACCCATGTGCCGCCTCCCATTCTTTGGTTAACGTTGAATACGGTCTTTCTGCCCTTATGATATACCGTATATTGCGCATCTGGCACGCTTTTCGGCAGGGTAGGATAGCTGACATAGACGGCATATTCGCCCGATTCAGGCAGTTTTGGCTGATAAGAAATCTCGCATCCCTTTTCTGTTGTAGCCCTTGCTTTTCTTGCAGAACCCATCTTGAAAGGGTTCTCCCTGTCGTTATAGACATCTTTATTGTCTGCAAAGCCCAAAACGTCTGCATCGCTCCATTCTTGGCTGATATTTATTTCTGTATAGTATGGCAGACGTGTATCATTATCATTGTCTACAATAAACTCGTTTGTCTGCCAGTCTCTTTCGCGTGGAGTGAACACTATCGCCCCTGCTTTCTCAAGCATAGGAATAAGGTAAGGCACGACAATGGTCTGTGTAAACAGGTCTTCGTTTGTGCAGAAGAGATTAGGCCTCTGCCATTCCCATCGTTGCTTGTTTATATTGTAATATCTTCCGTGGCTTGCCCATACGGAGATATGCTTGTTCTGTAGCCCTCTCGTTATTCTCACAGGAGACGAAACGTTTGTAACCCAAGGCACGCCGTTGTATTCTACGTCTGTCTTGGGTTTTGTCTTCACCTTCTCTGTTACTTTCTCTTTCTTGCCCTTGTCCTGGTCTTTCTGTATCTTGCGATGAGTTCCGCATGCTGCCAGAAGAAGGCATAACGAGAATAAAATAGCTTTTCTCTGCATAGTCTGTTAGTCTCCTGTAGTGAATAGCTCAGGATGTTTGCCTTTGAAGCCCTTGAAATAGTCTTTTATTTCTCTCATGTCCTTGTCAATGTCGCCCGACGGAATGATTGTCTTGGTGCATTGAATCAGTTTTCTTTCGTAATCGAGACCATATAATAAAATAGGTATTCTTGCCTTGAGCGCTATATAATAGAATCCCTTTTTCCAGTCAGGATTGAGAGAACGGGTTCCCTCTGGGGTTACGCACAAGTGGAATATCTTCTCTTTCGATGCAGTATCAGCGAGATTGTCTGTCATTTTCGTGTGCTTAGACCTCCATACAGGTATGCCACCCATACTTCTGAAAATAGTGCCGAGAGGCGGGAAGAACCATTCCTTCTTCATAAGGAAATTAATTCTCATGCCTTCGGCTCTCATGTATAGCTGCCCTATTAGGAAGTCTTTGTTGCTTGTGTGCGGGGCTAGGCAGATGATGTATTTGTCGGGGTGATCAACGGTTACGTCTTTTCGCCAGCCCCAGCGTTTATACAAGAGCCATTTATAGAAATTCTTCAGCATTGCGTAATAGTCGTTTATAGATTAGCGATATTGTCTATCGTCTCACTCACCTGGTCGTTGAATCTGTTCTTAAGGTCTTTGTAGTACACCTTCGGCTTCATTCCCGGCTCAGGGTGAGACACTCTCTTTATATAATTGTTGTGTATGATAAGAATCGACGTCAATATAGAATTGACATCGTCTTGGTTCTTGTTTCCATTATATAAAGATGTAGCAATACACTCAGAAAACAAATCACTACATATGTAGTTGATTAACTTTTTTAGGTTACGTTTATTTGCCATATTTTATTTCTCCTTTCATCGATATTGGTATGTTCATATTACAAATGTAAGAAATAAATGGAATAGTACAAACCATTTAATGAAAAAAAATTATTATTTTCACCAAAATATTTTATTTCCTTCTCTATATCGACATTTTTTAGTAAATTTGCAGAGTAATAAAATGTGCATGTAAGTACACGTTTTATGACAAAAGAAATGAATGATGTTCGAACTTGTTCGAGTGTTGTTGTTGAGAAAAATATGCATATAAACGATTCTAAATAATAATTAAACCATTACTCACATGAAAAAAAGTGCTTTACAGGAAGCCAGAACAGCCTACTTGCCAAAGTTGCCAAAGGCTCTTCAGGGTGCTGTTAAAATCAAGGAAGGCGCTCCGACACAGAGCGTAGACAATCAAGAGGAAATAAAGAACCTTTTCCCTAACACCTATGGAATGCCGATTATCGAGTTTGTGCCTAGCGACGAGGAAAACAGCAAGGCTATGAATGTCGGTGTTATTCTCAGTGGAGGTCAGGCTCCTGGTGGACATAACGTCATCACAGGTCTTTTTGACACGATAAAGAAACTGAACCCGGAAAACCGTTTGTTCGGATTTATTCTTGGCCCTGGTGGTCTTGTAGACCATAAATATATGGAAATTACAGCCGACTTCATTGACGACTACCGCAACACGGGCGGTTTCGACATGATCGGTTCAGGAAGAACAAAGCTGGAGAAAGTAGACCAGTTTGAGAAAGGTCTTGAGATAATACGTCAGCTTGACATAAAGGCTATCGTTATTATCGGTGGTGACGATTCTAACACCAACGCTTGCGTTTTGGCTGAATATTATGCAGCAAAGAAATACGGAGTCCAGGTAATAGGTTGTCCTAAGACTATCGATGGCGACTTGAAGAACGCACAGATTGAAACTTCATTCGGTTTCGATACAGCTACAAAGACTTATGCAGAACTTATTGGAAACATAGAGCGCGACTGTAACTCTGCACGCAAATACTGGCACTTCATCAAACTGATGGGTCGTTCTGCAAGCCATATCGCACTTGAATGTGGTCTGCAGTGCCAGCCAAATATCTGCCTTATATCAGAAGAAATCAAGGCAAAGAACATGACTCTTAACCAGATTGTTGACAATATCTGCGAGGTTATAGCTTATCGCGCTTCTCAGGGAAACAACTTCGGTGTAATACTTATTCCTGAAGGCTTGATAGAGTTTATACCTTCAATCGGCAATCTTATCAGCGAACTCAATGACTTGCTTGCTTCTCATGGCGCTGACTACAAAGACCTTGACAAGGCTGCACAGCGTGAATATATACTTGCTCATCTAAGCGAAGAGAACAAGCAGACATTCGCTACTCTTCCTGAAGGCGTTGCCCGTCAGCTCTCACTCGACCGTGACCCACACGGAAACGTTCAGGTTTCACTCATCGAAACAGAGAAACTTCTCTCAGACATGTGCGCTGCAAGACTTGACGCATGGAAGAAAGAAGGCAAGTTTACAGGCAAGTTCGCTGCCCTTCACCATTTCTTCGGCTATGAAGGAAGATGCGCTGCTCCGTCTAATTTCGATGCAGACTATTGCTATGCATTAGGTTCAAGCGCTGCACAGCTTATCGCAAACGGCAAGACTGGCTACATGGCTATTGTTCAGAACACTACTGCTCCTACAGACGAATGGAAAGCCGGTGGTGTGCCAATCACTATGATGATGAACATGGAACGTCGTAACGGCGAAATGAAACCTGTTATCCGCAAGGCTCTTGTAGAACTTGACGGCACTCCGTTCAAGGAACTTGTTGCAAAACGCGACGAATGGGCTAAGGAGACATGCTATGTTTACCCTGGACCAATCCAGTATTGGGGACCTTCAGAAGTTTGTGACCGTCCTACCAAGACACTTGAGTTAGAACAGAAATAAAACTATTGTCATTTATATAGGGGCGGTTTTGGTGAACTGCCCCTATAAACTTTATATAGAGATATGCCTGCTACACGTAAACAAAGAACTTCAAGACCGCGTTCAACATCAAGACGAACAGGAACGAGAAGGCATGCCCACCACAAGCAAGGTGTATTTCAGCGTATATTCAGCCGTTATCCGCGATGGGCATGGTGGGTAGGAGGATTGTCTGTAGTGTCATTGTATGTCTGGATTTTCTATTATTTCTTTGTAGGGCCTACAGGCTTCCGCTGGCGTGCATTGTATGGTGACCCTAAGTATCCAGAGGGCTATGAGATAAGAGGCATTGACATTAGCCACTATCAGGGCGAGATTGACTGGGAACTGTTGCGCAATGCCATGATAGAAAGATGTCCTGTGCGTTTCATTCTTATAAAGGCAACAGAAGGCACTACGAGAATAGACCCTAACTTCAAGGAGAATTTCTCTCAGGCGCGTGAATATGGTTTCATTAGAGGAGCATATCATTTCTGGAGCAACAAGTCTTCTGCACGCAACCAGGCTTATTTCTTTTTGGATAATGTAAAGCTTGAAGAAGGCGATTTGCCCCCTGTGCTTGATATAGAGCATAAGCCAAGCGACGTAAGCGTGGAAGACTTTCAGCGTGATGTGTTAACGTGGCTCCATATAGTGGAAGACAAGTATCATGCCAAGCCTATTATATATACCTATTATAAATTTAAGATGGCATATCTTAACAATCAGGTATTCGACGGCTATCCATATTGGATAGCTCACTATTACGTAGACAAGATTGAATATACAGGAGAGTGGAAGTTCTGGCAGCATACCGATGCAGGCAGATTGCCTGGCATTAAGGGATATGTTGATTTCAACATATATAACGGCAGCTATTATGACCTTAAGAAATTCACTATAGGCAATTGAACGCTTTTTGTTTTATAATCAAGGCGTGTTTTATTCAGAGAACATCATTGTCATGAAAGATAGTTTTCTGCAATATAAACGATATGTTTGTAATGCATAAACCTATGCTTTGTTTAGTGTAAACCTATGCTTTGTAAAATAATAAACGTAATGCTATTGTCTTATGGTTTTGCATTTTCCGCTGCATGAATTTATGTCAAGCCTTATTATCTCTGTGCGATGAAATGACTTCTCTGCATATTTAAGACCTATTTCCTTGTCGTTAGGCGAATACTTGTCTAATATAAGCTCAAGCGCATGATGCTTTTCCTCGTCAGACAAACCAGTATGTGCAGTGCATTGCATAATTATGCTTTCATATTCAGTCGTGAACTTGTCTGATATTACATGTGTTTTTCCGACAACACAGAACGATACTTCCGCATTGCAAGACAGACATTTAAGTTTTGTTCCTACAGGAGCGCAATGAAGGTAAATGCTGTTGTCTTCGTTCCAAGCATAACTGATAGGAATGCCGTAAGCTGTTCTGTCTTCGCGAGTCATTGACAGATAGCCGTATTCTCCCGACTTTAGCAGCTCAATTGCCGCTTCTTCTTTCAGAAGCCTGTCTCTTCTTCTTACTTCAGAATTGTCGTATTTCATTTCTGTAGTTTTGTTTGTTTCTTTCAGTGATTTGTTGCAAAAGTATATAAATTAACTTATGTGTGCAAGCTATTTATGGAATAATTGAGTTGTGTATGCAATGTTCTGGAATAACTATAAGAAGAAACAGTTTTAAAGTTCTTGCTACAGACAAACTCAAAAACTTATAGAAATATTTGTCAATATCGAAAAATAGCCGTATTTTTGCAAAGATTTATTGATAACATCATACGTGGAATATGAAAAAACTAATTAGTTCAATCGCATTTGCAGTTGTGTGTATCTTGTTAGGTAGTTGTGGAAGTGGCAAGAATATTGCATATTTCCAGAATGCTGATTCTATCAGCTACGCTGCATCAAAGGGACTTTTTGATGCAAAGATTATGCCTAAAGACCTTTTGACTATCACGGTTAGCACAACAGACCCAAAGGTTGCAACACCTTTTAACCTTTCAGTAACCAACACGCTGAACTCAAGTGGAACGCTTTACACTGGTGGCGGTTCATTACAGACTTACTTAGTAGACAACGAAGGATATATTAATTTCCCTGTCGTTGGCAAAATTAAGGTGGAGGGAATGACAAAACGCCAATGTGAGAATATTGTCCGCGAGAAAATCATGCCTTACATGTCAGCTACCGAGAATCCTATTGTAACGGTAAAGATGGCTAGTTTTAAGGTTTCTGTAATAGGTGAAGTGAAATCTCCTGGAGTATTTACTGTAGACCAGGAAAAGATCAGTGTACTTGAGGCTTTGGCAAGAGCTGGTGACTTGACTATCTATGGTCGTCGTGAGAATGTTATCCTTATTCGTGAGGATGCTACAGGCCAGAAGTCGGTTACACGCTTGAATCTTAACGATGCAAACTTGATAAACTCAAAATATTATTATTTACAGCAGAATGATGTGATTTATGTTGAGCCTAACAAGGTTCAGGCAAAGAACTCAGCAATCAGTACCAGTACGACAATTTGGCTGAGTGTAGCGAGTATCTTGACTTCGGTTGCATCATTGATAGTTAACGTGCTTAAATAATAATAAGTTTTGGCTTTATGTGCGGAATTGTAGGATATATAGGAGACAGAGACGCTTACCCTATACTGATTAAAGGACTTCGTAGACTGGAATATCGTGGATATGATAGTGCGGGAACGGCTTTGATCAATTCAGACGGTGGATTCAGTGTCTACAAGACAAAGGGAAAGGTCTCTGATCTGGATTTGTTGTGTAAGGAAAAAGACATTACCGGAACGGTCGGTATAGCTCATACACGTTGGGCAACACACGGAGAACCGTCTACTGTAAACGCACATCCGCATTTGTCCGAAACGGGAAATCTTGCGATTATACATAATGGCATAATTGAAAACTATGCCGACTTAAAGAAGAAACTTCAGTCTAAAGGATTGAAGTTTCGTTCTGATACGGATACAGAGGTTTTGGTTCAGCTTATTGAATATATTCAGAACAAAAAGAACTTTGACCTTCTGACTTCCGTGCAGCTTGCTCTTCATGAGGTAATCGGCGCTTATTCAATTGCATTGATTGACAAGCGTGACCCAAATCAGATAATTGCCGCTCGCAGACAAAGCCCGTTGGTTATAGGAATAGGCAAGGATGAGTTCTTTCTTGCGTCTGATGCAAGCCCGATTATAGAATATACAGACCAGATGGTTTACCTTGAAGACGGCAGCATAGCTGTTCTTCGTAAAGGTGAAGAACTGAAGGTTGTGAATGTCTTGAATCGTGAACTTAATCCGAAGATTCAGACTGTTGACCTGGAACTTGGACAGATAGAGAAGGGCGGCTATCCTCATTTCATGCTAAAGGAAATATTCGAGCAGCCCGAATGTCTTACCAACTGTATGCGTGGTCGCATTAATATTGAGGCAAACAATGTCACTCTAAGTGCGGTAATTGATTATAAGCAGCAGCTTTTGTCTGCTAGACGTATAATCATTGTTGCATGTGGCACATCGTGGCATGCAGGATTGATAGGCAAGCAGATTATAGAAAGCCTATGCCGCATACCTGTTGAAGTAGAGTATGCCAGCGAATTCAGATACCGTAACCCTGTAGTAACAGACAAGGATCTTGTAATAGCGATATCGCAAAGCGGAGAAACTGCCGATACTTTGGCAGCTGTCAAGCTCGCAAAGAAAAAAGGCGCATTCATCTATGGCATCTGTAATGCCATAGGTTCAAGCATTCCTCGTGCTACAGATACAGGTTCATATATACATGTAGGCCCAGAGATTGGAGTCGCTTCTACAAAAGCATTCACAGGTCAGGTTACGGTTCTTACTATGCTTGCCTTGGCTATGGCGAAGGAAAAGTGTACAGTTGATGACAATCTATATTATAGTATTGTTAAGGAACTGAGCCTTATTCCGGCAAAGATGGAAGAAACGTTGAAGCTGAATGACCGTATAGCGAGCCTTAGCCGAATATTCACTTATGCGCATAATTTCCTTTACTTAGGAAGAGGATACAGCTATCCTGTAGCCTTGGAAGGCGCGTTGAAACTTAAGGAAATCAGTTATATACATGCCGAGGGCTATCCTGCGGCAGAGATGAAACACGGACCGATAGCATTGATTGATTCAGATATGCCGGTTGTCGTTATAGCAACGCGTAATGCGATGTATGAAAAGGTATTAAGCAATATACAGGAAATAAAAGCCAGAAAGGGTAAGGTAATCGCGCTTGTCTCAAAAGGCGATGACACTATTGCCCATATAGCCGATGAAGTAATAGAACTGCCTGATACGGTAGAATGTCTCGACCCGTTGTTGGCAACTATTCCTCTTCAGCTTTTGGCTTATCATATAGCGGTCTGCAAAGGAAAGAATGTTGACCAGCCAAGAAATCTGGCGAAATCAGTTACAGTAGAATAAGTTATTAATTAAAGATATAGAGAAGCTAATGACAATAATGAAATCTTTTCAGAGAGGTGGTTTTCATAATTTGGACATTAGCTTTTAATTTAAAATATAAGGAATGGAACCTTTAAAGCATGAATGTGGAGTTGCAATGGTCAGATTGCTGAAACCATTGGAATACTATCAGCAAAAGTATGGAACATGGATGTTCGGTTTGAACAAACTCTATCTTATGATGGAGAAACAGCATAACAGAGGACAGGAGGGAGCAGGTATGGCTTGCGTGAACCTTGACGCTGTGCCTGGTTCAGAGTATATGTTTCGTGAACGTGCTGAAGGTTCTAACGCAATAACGGAGATATTTGGCAATGTTCAGAAGAAATTCAAGAACTATACGCCTCAGCAGTTATCTGACGTCTCTTTTGCAAAATTGAATCTTCCTTTTGCAGGTGAACTTTATATGGGACACTTGCGTTATTCAACAACAGGAAAGAAAGGTATAACCTATGTTCACCCTTTCCTGCGCCGAAACAACTGGAGAGCAAAGAACCTTTGCCTTTGCGGTAACTTCAATATGACGAATATTGATGAGATATTCGAGAAACTTGTTAATCAAGGACAGTCTCCACGTATTTATAGCGACAGCTATATAACTCTGGAACTGATGGGACATAGGCTTGACCGCGAAGTGGAACGCAACTTTGTGGAAGGCAAAAAGAAAGGTCTACAAAATCAGGATATAACACATTATATAGAAGACAATGTAAAGATGAGCAACGTGTTGAAGTCAACAATGAGCGACTTTGACGGTGGCTATGTAATGTGTGGCATAACAGGAAGCGGTGAGATGTTCTCTGTGCGTGACCCTTGGGGTATTCGCCCGGCTTTCTGGTATAAGAATGACGAGATTGTAGTGCTTGCTAGTGAACGCCCAGTTCTTCAGACTACATTCGACCTAGAATGTGAAGATATACAGGAACTCGAACCAGGCTATGCTCTCATAGTAAATAAAAACGGTGAGAGTTCTGTAGAGAAGATTCTTGAGAAGAAAGGTGATTGCAAATGCTCTTTTGAGCGCATATATTTCAGTCGCGGTTCTGACAGAGACATCTATAAAGAGCGTAAAAAGCTTGGAGAGCAACTTACGGAACAGATTCTTAAGTCTGTAGACTATGATACAGAGCACACTGTGTTCTCATTTATACCTAATACTGCAGAGGTTGCTTTCTATGGTATGCTGAGCGGTTTCAAACGTTATCTTAATGATCAAAAGATAAAGCGTTTGCAAGAACTTGACCATACACCTACTTATGAAGAGCTTGAAGCTATTATGCATCAGTATGTTAGAAGCGAAAAGGTTGCATGGAAGGATATTAAGTTGCGTACATTTATTGCAGAAGGTGCTTCGCGCAATGACTTGGCTTCACATGTATATGACGTAACATACGAATCAGTAGAGCCTTATGTGGACAATCTTGTTATAATAGATGACAGTATTGTCCGTGGTACAACGTTGAAGGAAAGCATCTTGAAGATACTTGACCGTTTGCACCCTAAGAAGATTGTGATTGTAAGCAGTTCGCCACAGATACGTTATCCTGACTATTATGGTATAGATATGCCAAGGCTTGAGGAGTTTTGTGTATTCCGTGCCACAATAGAGCTTCTTAAGGAGAAAGGCTTGTATAGCATAATTGAAGATACGTACAACAAGTGCAAGGACGAATTGAAGAAACCAAAGGAAGAGATGGTTAACTGTGTACGTGAGATTTACAAGCCGTTTACAGTTGATGAGATAAACCATAAGATTGTGGAAATGCTTCGCCCAGATGGTATGGTGACTCCTGTAGAACTTGTATATCAGTCAATAGAAGGCTTGCATGAAGCAATACCAGGCCACAAGGGTGATTGGTATTTTACAGGAAACTATCCTACACCTGGCGGAACCAAGATGGTAAATCAGGCATTTATAAACTTTGTGGAGAAAGTTTATCAGTATGAACAGAAGTTCTGATGAAATATTAAATGATGAAATAAAGACGGGAAATAGAATATAACAGATATGAGAAACGTAACTTTAGTCTTGGAGGATGGAACGAAATTCCACGGCAAATCATTTGGATATGACAGTCCAGTTGCCGGTGAAGTGGTATTTAATACGGCAATGATGGGTTATCCGGAAAGTCTTACTGACCCTTCTTATGCCGGTCAGCTTATGACTCTTACGTATCCACTTGTCGGTAATTATGGTGTTCCGCCTTTTTCGGTAGAACCAGACGGCATAGCAACATTCATGGAGAGTGACAAGATATATGCCTCTGCTATTATCGTTGCTGATTATAGTGAACAATATTGCCACTGGAATGCAGTTGAAAGTCTTGCAGATTGGCTGAAACGTGAGAAGGTTCCTGGCATTACAGGTATTGATACACGCGAACTTACCAAGGTTCTTCGTGAGCATGGTGTAATGATGGGAAAGATTCTTTTCGATGATGAGCCTGACAATATCCCATCAGCAGACTATGCAGGAGTAAATTTCGTTGATAAAGTTAGCTGCAAGGAGATAATCCGTTACAATGAAGGTGCAGGAAAGAAGGTAGTGCTTGTTGATTGCGGAGTAAAGAACAATATCATCAGATGTCTTGTAAACCGTGGTGTAGAGGTTATCCGTGTACCTTGGAATTACGATTATACAGGAATTGACTTTGACGGCCTTTTCCTTGCAAACGGTCCTGGTGACCCTGATATGTGTGAGGATGCTGTCAATATAATTAGAAAGCAGATGAACAATTCCACAAAACCTATTTGTGGTATCTGTATGGGAAACCAGCTCTTGGCAAAGGCTGGTGGTGCTAAGATATACAAGCTTAAATACGGACATCGTTCACATAACCAGCCTGTTCGTATGGTAGGAACGGAAAACTGTTACGTTACAAGCCAGAATCATGGATATGCTGTTGACGGTTCTACACTTGGAAAAGACTGGGAGGAACTGTTCGTAAACATGAACGACGGCAGTAATGAAGGCATTCGTCACAAGACAAATCCTTGGTTCTCAAGCCAGTTCCATCCAGAGGCTTGCTCTGGTCCGGTTGATACGGAGTTTATGTTTGATAAGTTTGTTGATGCGTTGAAATAATGCGCGGTAAATAATTTCATAAAGCATTAAAAAAGAAAAGACATGAAATACAACGATATAAAGAAAGTATTGCTTCTTGGTTCAGGCGCATTGAAAATTGGTGAAGCAGGTGAATTTGACTATTCTGGTTCTCAGGCATTGAAGGCATTGAGGGAAGAAGGCATTAAGACAGTTCTTATTAATCCTAATATTGCTACAGTACAGACATCAGAAGGAGTAGCCGATGAGATTTACTTCTTGCCGGTACAGCCTTACTTTGTTGAGCGAGTTATAGAAAAGGAACGTCCAGACGGAATACTTCTTTCCTTTGGTGGACAGACAGCTCTTAACTGCGGTGTTGAACTTTTCAAGAGCGGTGTTCTTCAGAAATATAACGTTAAGGTTCTTGGTACTCCTGTTCAGGCTATTATGGATACAGAAGACCGTGAGCTTTTTGTTGAGCGTCTTAATGAAATCAACGTAAAGACAATAAAGAGCGAAGCTTGCGAAAACATAGAACAGGCGCGTAAGGCTGCTGCAGAACTTGGCTATCCGGTCATTATTCGTGCGGCTTATGCTTTGGGGGGACTTGGCAGCGGCTTCTGTGACAACGAGGAAGAACTTGACAAACTTGCAGAGAAAGCATTCTCTTTCTCACCTCAAGTGTTGGTAGAGAAGAGTCTGAAGGGCTGGAAGGAAATAGAATATGAAGTAGTTCGTGACCGTTATGATAATTGTATCACGGTATGTAATATGGAAAACTTCGACCCGTTAGGTATACATACGGGTGAGAGTATCGTCATTGCACCGTCGCAAACTTTAACAAACAGTGAATACCATAAACTTCGTGCGCTTTCTATAAAGATTATTCGTCACGTCGGCATAGTAGGAGAGTGTAACGTTCAATATGCTTTTGACCCGAAGAGTGAGGATTATCGTGTTATTGAGGTTAATGCACGTTTGAGCCGTAGTTCTGCTTTGGCATCTAAGGCGACAGGCTATCCGCTTGCTTTCGTTGCCGCTAAGCTTGGTTTGGGCTATGGCTTGTTTGAACTGAAGAATTCTGTAACAAAGACAACAAGTGCATTCTTCGAACCTGCATTGGACTATGTAGTATGTAAGATTCCACGTTGGGACTTGAGCAAGTTCCGTGGCGTTGATCGTGAATTAGGTTCTTCAATGAAGTCTGTAGGTGAAGTAATGGCTATAGGAAGAAACTTTGAAGAAGCTATTCAGAAGGGTCTTCGTATGATAGGGCAGGGCATGCATGGCTTTGTTGAGAACAAGGAATTGAAGATAGATAATATAGATGAGGCTTTGCGTGAACCTACAGACAAGCGTATCTTTATCATATCCAAGGCAATGCATAAAGGCTATACCATAGACCAGATACATGAATTGACAAAGATAGACAAGTGGTTCCTTTATAAGTTAAAGCATATAATAGATATTGACGAGACATTAAAGAAATGCAAGAGCATCAATGTGCTCGACAAGGAACTGCTTCGTACAGCAAAGATATATGGATTTACAGACTTCCAGATAGCTCGTGCTGTCGGCTTGGAACGAGAGTTGGGCAATATGGCGAAGGCAGGTCTTGTTGTTCGTCAGTTGCGCAAGAGCTACGGCATACTTCCTGTTGTAAAGCAGATTGACACACTTGCTGCAGAGTATCCTGCACAGACCAATTATCTATATGTTACTTATGCAGGTGTAAAGAGTGACATTGCGTTTGAAAACGACAAGCGTTCTATCATAGTTCTTGGTTCTGGTGCATATCGTATTGGTAGTTCTGTAGAGTTCGACTGGTGTGGAGTTCAGGCTCTTGCAACTATACGTAAACAGGGTTACCGCAGTATAATGATAAATTATAATCCAGAGACAGTGTCTACGGATTATGATATGTGCGACCGTCTTTACTTTGATGAGCTTACCTTTGAGCGTGTTATGGACATTATCGACCTTGAATGTCCTCATGGCGTGATTGTCTCTACAGGTGGACAGATACCTAACAATCTTGCTATGCGTCTTGATGCCCAGAACGTTCCTATTCTTGGAACATCTGCAAAGGATATAGACAATGCGGAAGACCGTGCCAAGTTCTCTTCTATGCTCAGCCGTAACGGTATTGACCAACCAGAATGGAGCGCTCTTACTTCTATGGATGATATCAACAAGTTCATTGACCGTGTAGGTTTCCCTGTTTTGGTACGTCCGTCATACGTGCTTTCTGGCGCAGCAATGAATGTATGTTCAAATAATGAAGAACTTGAACGTTTCCTCAAACTTGCAGCAAATGTGTCTGAAGACCACCCTGTTGTAGTTAGCCAGTTTATAGAACATGCTAAGGAAGTTGAAATGGATGCTGTTGCAAAGAATGGAGAAATTATTGCCTATGCAATAAGCGAGCATATTGAGTTTGCCGGTGTTCACTCTGGTGACGCTACTATACAGTTCCCGCCTCAGAAACTTTATTGCGAGACAATACGCCGAATCAAGCGTGTCAGCAAAATGATAGCACAGGAACTTCATATCAGTGGACCGTTCAATATCCAGTTCCTTGCCCGTGAAAACGACATCAAGGTAATTGAATGTAACCTTCGTGCTTCACGTTCATTCCCGTTTGTCAGCAAGGTTCTTAAGATAAACCTTATCGAGTTGGCTACTAAGGTAATGTTAGGATTGCCGGTAGAGAAACCTAGTAAAGACCTTTTCGACCTTGATTATGTAGGAATCAAAGCCAGCCAGTTCTCGTTCAACCGTCTTCAGAAGGCAGACCCTGTTCTTGGTGTCGATATGGCTTCGACTGGTGAAGTTGGTTGTCTTGGTGATGATACAAATACAGCATTGCTAAAGAGTATGTTGTCTGTCGGTCATCGTATACCTGAAAAGAATATTCTTCTTTCAACAGGTAGTGCAAAGCAGAAAGCAGCGTTGCTCGATGCTGCAAGACAGTTGGTAGACAACGGCTACAAGCTTTATGCTACAGTAGGAACATCAAAGTATCTTACAGAGAATGGCATAGAGAACACATTGGTTTATTGGCCTTCAGACAGCGAAATGAAACCTCAGGCTCTTGACATGCTGCACAATCATGATATAGATATGGTAATAAATATACCTAAAGACCTCACTGTAAGTGAACTTGACAATGGCTATAAGATTCGTCGTGCAGCCATAGATCTTAATGTTCCTCTTATAACAAACGCCCGTTTGGGTGCAGCGTTTATCAATGCTTTCTGTAGAGTGAAGCTTGATGATATTGACATTAAGTCTTGGTCTGAATACAAGTAACAGACACCTATTTATATAATATGTAAGTAAAACGCCTGGAACATCATGTTTCGGGCGTTTTGCTTATTCTTTTTTTCGTCTTTTTATATGTTAGATGTTTATAAGTTATTTCGGACATTTTGTTCTTGTTACGACAGAGAATTGATTTGAGAAACATGTTTTTCAGCATAAGTACAAAAAACTTTCTTTTTTTCATATTGCTTTAAACGCTTTTTTTGTATCTTTGCAATTGACTTCCGTAAGGTTGTCATACATAACGAAGAGCGTTATTGAAACTTTCTTGTTCAGTCAAATTCTCGCAAAGTTTGAAAGGGAACGAAGAGGGTGGCAACAACGCTCACGCAACGGATATATACTGTCCTAAAAGGGAAAGATATATACTTCGCAAGCGTGGGTGCTGTTGCTTATCTGTTCCCACGGCAATGCGAGAAGCCCGACTGAAAGATAAGCATAGATACAGTCCTCACGCTTTTCGTATATATAAACTTTAATGTTCCAATGGAGGAAGAGGGACACATGTAAAAACTATGTTGTGGGTTTGGATAATTATAATCGCAATCATTTTGGGCGCTTTATTTGGTTTTTTTAGTTCAGGAAAAAAAGAGACGCTGTACAAGGTGCTTTAGCAGGTGGTTGTATTGCGGCAGGTTGTATCGCAAGGCTTGTCATTTCGGTATTAGTTATAATATTTATATTATGGTTATTTTGTTTATTATTTAGTTAAGCAATGCGCTATACAGTAATTGACGGAATGGGAAGAAAGCCAATACGGAAGTTGCTGGTGTTACAGGAACCACGAAGCAAGATGAATGCTCTGCAGCTGTTGTATGAGGCAATACTGAACGTGAAATTCGACCGTCGTAATTTCTATAAGAAGATGTTACATCTCGGATTGATTACGCAGTTGGAGGTGGTTAAAGACTCGCCTAAGAAAGAGGCGTTTCTTTACAAGTTCAATCCTGCTATGTACAAAGAGATGAAACAGAAAGGTTTCTTGTTGGAGTTTTAATATATTGGTTAAGTGGCAGTGGTAAGGAATACATATAAACAGATTGCAAATATGGATTTTATTCTTGACAAGATAAAAGGAACAATTTACGGGCAAGCCATTGGTGATGCGCTTGGACTGGGTACAGAGGGTATGACAGACGAAGATATGGCATGGAAATATCCTAATGGCATCACGTATTATAGTGACATTTTTCAAGACAGGCATCGCAAGAGATGGAAGAAAGGTGATTGGACAGATGATACGGACATGATGCTTTGTATCGCTAATGCAGTGATTAAAGACCAAGGCGTAAATCTGACAAGTATAGCCAAGAACTTTAAGGATTGGGCTGACGGTGATCCTATGGGGATAGGTAATACGACATACAAGGTTCTTGGCGTTGGCGATTATATAGAGAAGCCGTTTGAAGCGTCTAAAAAGATATGGGAGATGAGCCATTGCAATTTGGCTGCCAATGGAGGACTGATGCGAACATCTATAGTTGGCATATTTCCTAAAGCAGTAGAAACATGTGCAGCAAATATTTGCAGGTTGACCCACTATGACCCTCGATGTGTTGGTTCATGTGTAATTGTTTCTGAGCTGATTCATTGTTTGGTTTATAATAATGCTGGCTTATCGTATCATCAGATGGTAGATATTGCTTTGAAATATGATAGACGCATAATAGAATTTATAGATTTGTCATTAGCTAATGATATAAGAGCACTGGAACTACAAGACTCTGATTCTGACGGCTATACGCTAAGGTGTCTTGCTGCTGCGCTTTGGTCTTATTGGCATGCAAAGTCTTTCCAAGATGGATTATTAGCTGTTGTTCGGGCTGGAGGTGATAGCGACACAAATGCAGCGGTGGCATGTGCTATCTTAGGAGCGAAGTTTGGTTTTAAGTCTATTCCTGCCCATTATATAGAAGGCTTGATATACAAGGAACAGTTAGACTCTGTAATAGAAGGGATGAAAACGTTAATACTAAAAACTATATAGCTAAATAAAATGAGAACAGATATTTTATTAATCATGAAAATAATTGTTTTGTTTGTATTGTTTTAAGGTAATATGTAAAACATGTTTCCTTTTGGTGAGAATCTGAAAAGCATTATTTGTCTATATACATGGATTCTGAGAAATCTGTTACATTTGCATATTTATGCAGAAATAGTGTTCCTGAAAAACAGAAAATCATACAGTTAACGCTCTGAGAAGGGCATCGTTCAAAAATAATTTGCCCTCGGCCGTAAAAACAGGCCTAATATGTGTGCATAATTAAAATGCTTGCATTCAGATGTTTATGCTGCTTTTATTGTCTAGTGTGCAGGAATAAACAGGATAAAACCGTATAAAATAGCACGAAACAATGCCGTTTTGGGGTAGAAAACGGCGCTTTTGCAAGAATAAATAGGCCACTTATGACCAGTAACTAGGTCACTTATTGTCAATAATCGGTATGGTTATTAGTAAAAACCTTGTTTTTTACCCAAAACAACCCCTTCAGACGGTTGTAGAATTTCTATTTCGCGAAAAACTTTTGTCCTGATTTCAGAAAACGCAAACTGTATATTT
>JAUNIZ010000251.1 GCA_030523165.1 Prevotellaceae bacterium | reverse complement strand
GCTGCTGCCACGAGGAAGATACATGCTCCTACAATCATCATGATCTTTTTCTTGAAATCTTGCTGATTGCTTGTAATGTACTGATAATCAATACTAATTAGAAGTACAGTATGACGAAAGAAACAAATTAGGAACAACAAAAACAAGAAACCCAAAAATGAAAGGATGAGAAAACAAAAATTAACATGGAAAACAATGATAAATTTCCTATTTTGATATTTCAAGAAATTTAAATTGACATGACTTTAGACTGCAAAAATAGAATATTTCCAGGTAAATATGAAAATATTCAAATAAATTTGTTTTACTGCATACAATATAATGAACGAAGTATCGTTGTTTAGATATATAATTTGTATCTTTGTCCACAAACAATGGTTGAATTATGGAAAGAAAAGATTTAAATAGAATAAAAATGGTTCTGGTGGAAAAGCATCGTACCAGTAAATGGTTATCCGAACAGTTAGGGAAAGACCCAACAACTGTTTCAAAGTGGTGTACAAATCAATCTCAACCAACATTAGAGATTTTGCTTCGTATAGCTGAACTTCTTGAAGTGAATTATACAGAGTTGGTAAGAGTTGAATAACAGAATTGAATAAATGGCAAAATATAGTTATGTCTGAAAAGAAAGAGTTTATTTCAACCCGAAAGGGCATTACATATCTTGATTTATTCGCTGGAGCTGGTGGCTTCAGCGAGGGGTTCATGCAAGCCTACACCGAAGACAAGTATTACGATTTTCGCTTGGCAAGTGATATAAACGAGAACTGTGAACTTACACATCGTGTTCGTTATAATAAGATGCTTGGTCTTGATACAAAATTCATGTGTCAAGACATTATGGAAGATTCTTTTTTGCCTAATCTGCTCAAAGAAATAGGCAATCAAGAAATTGATGTTGTAACAGGTGGTCCAAGCTGCCAGTCGTTTAGTCTTGCAGGACGTAGAAAGAAACTTGATAAACGTGATGACTTGTTCTTCCATTATCTAAAGGTAATCAAGGCTTTACGCCCCAAATACTTTGTAATGGAGAATGTAAAGGGGATTCTTACAAAAGACGAGGGGCGAATAAAAGAGAGAATTCTTCGTGAAATCAGATCTATCGTTGATGATGCGAAAATGAATCAACTCTATGCTTTCTTGGAAGATGTATTGAAGCCACAGATGCCAGTATCTTTATACTATGCCTTATACATTAGGCTTTGTATGGAAACGACCACTGACAATTGGGACAAGCAGAATGAGATTTTCTTTGAGAATCTTGAGCAACAATTAAAGGATGTAACCAGACATTTGCCATATAGTGTAAGCAAGAGTGACGAAAGTGTAAATACTATTCGTCATGGTCTTTTGTTGTTAAAAATGAAGCAGCAAAGAGATTCTATTCGCAAACAGGTCATTCAGTTAAAAACCAGTGCCCACATTGACAATGACACTTTTATGGATGGCTACAATGCTATAATTGAGACAATATCAGATGAGCAGATTCTAGAAAAGACTTTAGATGCTGTTGATAAAGTGGCAAAAATGGGAGATTGTGCAGATGAAGCACAGTCTTTAAAAAAGTCTTTGGAAATACTCACTTCTACTTTTGATGAGTGTATAGAGTATATTCAAGGGCAACTCAAAGGTAAAACAGACCTTCTCAATCATCTAAATGAGATGATGAAGGAAATTCGGCTTTACAATATAGAAGAGCCATTTGTCCTTTTATCCTCAAACTATGGTGTTCCTCAAAATCGTGAACGAGTAGTGTTTATTGGCTGTAGAAATGACCAAGAGATTATAAAAGAGATTCCCGCCACTGTTAGTGATAACGAGAAAGTAAATGTTTATGAAGCACTTTGGGATTTGGATATGATAGGAAATGGTGAAACTGTTACTTCGTATAAGAAGCCAAAGTTGAACCCCAAATTTGAAGATACAAAAATTCAAAGGGCTATTCAGGGTGAGCCTGATGAACGTGGACTTTTGTTTTCTGAATGGTCAAAAATCGGTCGTTTGGGACATCGTTTTACATTCGACAATGAACCATTCTACGTTTTGAATATGAATGAGTTGGATAAACCTCAGAAATATCAGCACATGGATTTGTTCAATCACCAAACAAGTCAGCAGAACGAAAAAGTTCGTGAACGACTGCGAATTATTGCGGCACATGGAGATTATGATGAAGCAAAGGCAGAACTAAAAGAGAAGGGGTTGGATTCTCAGAAACGAAACTACGTGGTTTTGAATCCTCTTGGACAAAGTCCTACAGTTTGTACAATGCCTGACGATTTTATTCATTATTCTGCGTATCGTCCTATGACTGTTCGTGAAATGGCTCGTCTCCAGAGTTTTGATGATTCCTTTGTGTTCCAAGGGAAGCGTCAAACAGGTGGTAACAATCGCCAAAAGGAGATACCTCAATACACACTTGTTGGTAACGCAGTTCCGCCACTAATGGCAAGGGCTATTGCCAATACGTTGTTGAAACATATAAAGTAGAAAGGTTTGTTGTATGGTTAATATGCGTCCATTTACTGCTTTTGAGCAGAATAATTTGAAATTTCTTGTAAACCACAATGTGAAGTTTACACAAGTTGAGATTACCCCTACTGGTTTAGGTAAGGGTATTCTTGACTCAACTGCTCCTATGCGAGCCTATTTCCTTGAAAATGGCATTCATAACTACGAAGAACAACTTCAAGGTCAAGAACATAAGCAAATAAAACAAGCATGTATTCTTACAGATGCAACCCAATTTTTTACGAAAGCATCTTTTTATCGTCCAAATACAAAGAAAGGCGACCCACGAATGTGGATATATGGATTTGGCTCATATACAGAAGGTAACGACATTCATGTTCTGTTTTGGCATGAACAAACACTGTACAGTATCAATATAACTCATATAGACATTGAAAAATGCTACAATTCTGCTATCATTACACCAATGCAGGAACTTCTGAAAGCTATTAACCAAGAGGGGAACTCCGTTTCAGAGGAACTTCTTGGACGTTTTCGTGCTGTTAAAGACCGATGGTTTGAGTCTGAAGTGACGGCAGATACAGGTATCGGCAGAACCATAGAATCTTTCCTTGGAATCAGTATGAATAGTGCCAAAACCCCTGATTACAAAGGAATAGAATTGAAAAGTCATCGAGATAAAAGGAGTAGCAAAAAGAATGTACTATTTACACAGACCCCAGATTGGGAAGTTAGTAAATTGAAGTCAGGACGAGAAATAGTCGAGAAGTACGGTTATATCAATGAAAATGGCTTCAAAACTTACCAGAACACCGTTCAGTGTACGCCACCAAACAGTCAAATGTTGTTCTTGAATGTCAACCATATAAACGAACTCCTTGAACTACAAGCGGAGAGAAGAAAAGTCGAAGATGTTGCCGCTTGGAGGTTAGTTAAGTTACACCAACGTTTGCAAATTAAGCATCGTGAAACTTTCTGGATTGAGGTAGAAAATGAGTTAAACAATGGTAAGGAATATTTTCGCTACAAACAGATAGAGCATACAAAGAATCCGAATGTTGGTCAGTTTGATGTGCTTCTTGAACAGAATATTATAACTGTTGATTTGCTGCTTTGCCGACCAAGTGGACATGGCGATACATACTCGTTCAAAATCAAGAAGAAAGGGATGCCTTTGCTATTTCCTGAATCCGTATTATATACAATATAAGCTATGCATAATTATTAAATTAACAAGAATTATAATACATCATGAGAAAATATTCGTCTTTGTTGTTTCAATATTGCACACTCAAATTGATTAAAAGTTGGAGTTTTTGGCTATTTGTAATAGCTATAGTATGTTCCTATTTGTCTGCAATGTATCATACGACAATAACCTCCAAGGAATCAATACACTTGTATTCTTTTCTAACCGTTTTAGCAAATGTTAGTTTTGGCTATATAGCAGGTTATATCTTTTATATAGTTTCAGAATTTGTTCCAAAAAACAAGTCTGAATTCCAAGCATTACAGAAAATTTTATATGCAGAATACGAAATTTTAACATCATCTTTTGTTTATGAGTTGTACAAATTAGGAGAGCCAATCTGTAACAGTGAACAAGACTACGAAACGCAAAAGCAAAATTTTACCATAACTCTTTGCGAAACAAATCCATATGAAGAATGTAAGG
>JAUNIZ010000023.1:10748-23204 GCA_030523165.1 Prevotellaceae bacterium | reverse complement strand
CATCTGCCTTAATGCGAACCTATGTAGAGGAACAGCATTCCGAGCAGCACAAGCAGCAGGTCAACCATTTTGCTTTTGAGGTTCTTTTCATGGAACATTACAGCACCGAAGAGGAACGACACCACTACGCTGCCTCGTCGAATCATCGACACTATGCTTATCATTGCTCCCGGAACACTCAGGGCATAGAAATAAACGAAGTCGGCTGCACTCAGGAAGATGCTTATCAGCACTATGCACCAATCCCAACGGAACGGTGTCGTTGTCTTCGACTTCGGCAGCCACAGCACAAGCAGCATTACGAGCATCATGAAGCATTGGTAAATGTTATACCAGCTTTGTACCATCATCGTGTCGAGCCCTACTCCACCCTCTTCTACTGGAGCCATAAGATACTTGTCGTAAAGCCCGCTTACTGCTCCCAATACTGCTGCAAGCACAATGAAATATATCCATCTGTCGTGCTTGAAGTCTATGCCTTCTTTTTTTCCGCTTCTGCTGAGCATGAAAAACGACGCCACAGCCAGCGCCACTCCTATCCACTGATAAACGTTCAGTCGCTCTCCGAACACCAGCAACGCTCCTACAAGCACCATCACAGGACGCGTGGCGTTGATTGGTCCCACTATCGTCAGAGGAAGATGTTTCATGCCGAAATATCCGAACACCCACGACGAAAGCACTATCACGCTCTTCAGGAGAATGTATTTATGCACCTCCCAGCCTCCGTTGCCTACATGGAATATTGAGCCGTCAAGCACGTCGGTGTTTGCCGACAATATTATGAACGGCAGGAATATGAGCGATGAAAACAGCGTGTTGAGGAACAAAACCGGAATAACGGCGTTTCCGTCTAAAGATTTCTTCTTGAACGAATCATAGAATCCCAGCAATGTTGCTGACAAGAATGCTAATACTAACCACATTTTCAGTATATTTTTAATTATCCTAAACTCTCGCGCTCAATATCCTATATGCTCAAGAAAGAGCGCATTGCCCGGCATGCTCTCGCCAGCGTCAGAACGGCTATGGCCGTCTACCACGCGTCTGAAATCGTCTATGCTCATTCTTCCGCGCCCTACTTCAACAAGAGTGCCTACCACAGCCCTCACCATATTGCGAAGAAAGCGGTCGGCAGTTATCACGAAATGCCATCTGTATTCTCCGTCTTTTATCCATCGCGCTTCGCTCACCTTGCAGATGGTGGTCTTCGACCCTGCGTTGCTTTTGCAGAACGATGCAAAATCGTCGTATTCCGTCAGCAGCGCTGCAGCCTCGTTCATCTTGTCGAAATCGAGGTTATAATGCAGTTCGCACGAATAAGCCCTCAGAAACGGGTCTTTATGCAGATGCACATAGTAGTGGTATGTCCTTGAAACGGCACTGAAACGTGCGTGCATGTCGCCGTCTACAGCAGTAACCTTGTCGGCAGATATGTCTCTCGGCAACAGACGGTTAAGCTTATACACCATCTGTTCGCAGTCAACGTCTTTCTCCGTTTCAAAATGCGCAGCCATCATGCGTGCATGAACACCCGTATCCGTTCTGCCCGCACCGACCACCTGCACGTCTTCACGCAGCAGCGTAGACAACGCCCTTTGCAGTTCTGCCTGCACAGAGTTGGCATTAGGCTGCACCTGCCACCCATGATATGCCGTTCCGTCGTATTTTATATATACGAAATATCTTTTCACTATTAACTAAATTAATCGCGTCTGCGCCCAACTATTCACTATTAACTATTAACTATTCACTATTCATTGAAATCTCTCCGCTCCCGAAGCATCTATGGTGATTCTCGTCATACACCACGCAGAACTGTCCTGGAGCCACGCCCTGTATAAGTTGCTCAGCATGAACAAGATAAGAGCCGTCGCCTGTCTTTTCAAGAGTGGCGCGATGATATTCCGGGGTATGTCGAATCTTGAACGTTACGTTCATCTGCTGCGCGTCACCCCACGGGTTACACGTAAGGAAGTGGAAGTCATGAATCGGGAAATCCATCTTGTAAGCCGTCAGCGGTTCATAGCCCTTGCTGACATACAGCACGTTGCGCGCAACGTCTTTCTTCACCGCATACCACGGTCCACCTCCGAAGCCCAATCCATGACGCTGGCCTATCGTGTGAAACCACAAGCCCTTGTGCTGACCTATCTTCTTTCCCGTTTCCAGTTCCAACACATCGCCCGGATTCTCGCCAAGATAACGGCGTATATAGTCGTTGTAGTTTATCTTTCCCAAGAAGCAGATGCCCTGGCTGTCCTTGCGCTTTGCGTTTATCAGATGCTCACGCTCGGCTATCTCCCTCACCTCGTCTTTCATGTAATGACCTATCGGGAACATCGCCTTCTTCAGCTGCCAGTCGTATATCTGCGCAAGAAAATCTGTCTGGTCTTTCACAGGGTCAGGGCTTGTCGTAAGCCATTTCATGCCGTCTATCATTTCCGTCTGCGCATAATGCCCTGTGGCTATAAGGTCATAGTCGTGTCCTGCCTTCTCGTGGAACGCTCCGAACTTAATCAGCCTGTTGCACATCACGTCGGGGTTAGGCGTAAATCCGTTTCTAACCTTCTCCATAGTGTAGCGTGTAACCTGTTCCCAATACTCCTTGTGGCAGTCTACCACCTGCAGCCTGCATCCGTAACGTGCAGCCACTGCAGTAGCCATTTCAAGGTCTTCCTCGCTAGAGCAGTCCCATTCCTCCTGTTCCTCCGGGCCTATCTTTATGTAGAAGCAGTCGGGGTGAAGTCCCTTGCTGGCAAGTTCATACACCACAACAGAACTGTCTACGCCACCAGAAAGCAGCACCGCTATCTTCTTGTCCTTATAATTCTCCATTGTCATTACTTTTCAGAGTGCAAAATTACATCGCTTTTCCCGTATATCCAAATTTCAAGTGCCTTTTCGTAAAAAGACATGGATATCATCGTTTTTTATATAAAATTTTTCAACTGGTGAGTGCCAATCACCACTTCCTGTGCTACCGAGTTATACAAATAGCGTGAGCCAGCTTTGACTCACACTATTGTTTTAAGATATACCCCTCAGAAAATAACTGTTATAACTGTTATAGTTTTAAGCAACCGTTATCCACATGGCTTCGCCTTCTTCTCTCTCACTCATTTTCTTTATCAACTTTTGCAGAGTTTCGCGTGAGTTAACTTAAATATTAAACATATCCCTACTGGTTATTCCTGCATAAATATGCAAAAATTCATATCCTCTAAATTCAAAAATTATCTCGTTAACGCGCTGAGAAGGGCAGTTTTTTGAAATAAAAATGTCATGGACGTAAATAACGTCTAAAAACGTGTGCAAAATTAAAGTGCTAGAACACAAATCATTACGGCATTTCCTATTCATAGTGTGCATAAAATAATCGTATAAAACTGTATGTAACAGGCTATAACTGGCCGCTTTTGGGGTAAGAAACGGCATGTTTACGACTAACAATATAGGCAGTTTTCACTGAAAATAGCATAGGTTATTGGCAAAAACCTATGCTATAATCTGAAATTACCCCATATATTATCAAAATCAGCCCCATTTTTGTGCATCTGTTTTTCTATTTTGCAAAAAACTTTTGTCCTGATTTCAGAAAAACGAAAGTGTATATTTATGCAGAAACATGAATATTTATACAATTAACTCTCAACGTTTTAAACATTAAGAACTATGATGATTAAAAATAGCAACTGCCAGCTTATCGCACTATGTCGCTCTTTTTCATCACGCCTGTATCGGTGTCTTCAAGGTTTATCGTGCGCTTTACATCAGCGTATTTTCTGCCCTTTGACAATCGCCATGACAGCTTTAGGGAAATCATGTTGGCATAGTCGTTAGCGTAGTAGCGCATGGTCTTGCTGACATAGCGGTTCAGGAGTTCGCCGTTGAACATGGTCTTGCTGCTCTTGAAACAGTCTTGCCAATAGAGAGACAGGTCAACGTTGCCGAAGCTGTAGCTTAGGGAAAGATAACAGGAAGCGCTCGGCTTCGACTTGGTTTCGTTTTCCAGAAAGCCCCAACCGCTGTCGGCGTTGGCTGTGAGCGTGAACTTTCCGATGTTTGCTGTGAGCGTTGCTGCAACATCAAACGAGGTGGAATGGTGTTTATATGTTTTGCCGTAGTTGAAACAACGGTTTATGCCAGCGTTGAAAGTGAAGTCGAGCTTCTGGGGAACTATCGTGATATTCGTGTAGTTTGATATGTAGAGCATGTTTACGCGGTCTTGGTTGCTACGTGTAAAGAGAAATCTCGTCATGCCCGAATCGTCGGTAAACGGATTGATGTCTGTCATTATGCAGTCGGAGTTTATGCGATACAATGCCGAAATCATGGAGTATAGGCGCGGTTTCTGCAAGGCTAGCGTCAGCGTCTGTTCTATTCGCTTGCTTGGGTGAAGCGAGGCATTGCCCGACGAGAGTTCCATTTCGTTGACGCGCACTGCGACATTGCCGAGATATTCAAGGCGTGGAGGTCGCTGTGTTGCCGTAACGTCATACTTCAGACTCAGTTCTTTTGTGAACGGATATGACAGCGACAGACGTGGGCTAAACATGAAATATCTGTAATCATCGGCACTCTGACGATAGTAAAGGTAACTGACGCCTAGACTGAGATTGTAGTCTAACGACGACAATGTGCCCCTCGCCTGGGCAAAGACGTTAGCCGAAGATGTGCGTATAGCGTTGTCGGCGTTTGTGTCTCCTGTGTATATGTTATTGACATACTTCTGGTTATACTGAACGCCAGCCGTGAGAGTGGCTTTCTGCAGACGGTTTTCATACAAGGCTTCTGTTGCCGACGACCATGTTTTTCCTGACGACGAGTAGGCATAGGTGTCGGCGTTTCCGTATGAGTAGGTGTAGTCGGAATCGATAAACGTCAGCGCTGTGCTTGCGGTAACTGACTGGCTTGGAGTCAGTCGTGAACTGAAATAAATGTCAAGCGAAGGCGAAAACGAACGGTCGGAAGTGTTTATCGACACGTTTTCATCATTGCCGTTAGTCACAATCTTCCGCTTCACGTTATCGCACGGAGTGTGTGAAAGGCTTCCGCTCAGAGTGGCTTGGAACACATAACGGTCATTGTCGGCAAGGCTATAGCGCAGCTGTAGGTCATGGCTGCGCGACTTTCGCTCTGACTCGGTGTCTTTACGTTCTATCGTGTAAACGCTGTTGTCAGGCAGAGTATATGTGTCGGCTTCTTCATAACGCATTTTATCAAGGTCGGAATAGCCAAGGCTATAGTCAATGCCGAACTCGCTTTTGCCTCGGTTAAAACGTGCATACACGTTGTCGTTGCCTGTCATTGCAGTAACTGACTGCATGAGCGAAGCGCCCAAGGAATAGCCAGCAACAGCACGACGCACGACAATGTTTATCACCAAATCTACGTCTTGACCGTAACGCGCCCCAGGGTTGCGAATGTAGTCTACATATCTTACCGCAGCCATGTCGAGCGACAGAAGGTCTTGAACGGTAGCTTCAATATCGTTAATGCGCACTTGCAGATTGCCCAATGCAGTAGGCATGGTTATAGAATTGGCTATCTCGTCAACCTTCACGTTGGGCAAAGCCATCTTTGCAAGCAGGCTGTAAGCGTTGTTTGACGTTTCTTTCTGCATAGTGGTAGGCACTACACGCATAGCGCCAGCCGTATTGTTTACACGCGATGTCGAGACAACTACCTCTTCGAGCGATATAGTGTCGGCAGCAGACACCTGACTTTGTTCTGTGCTTAAGCTGTCTGTAGTTTCAGTCTGGGCGCGTGAAACGCTAAATGCCGACAAGGCGACAAGTATTGACAATAGTGTTTTCATCTTTGCTTTTTTCCGGCAAAGATATAACGAGCATAAAGAAATGAAGAATTATTTTACTGACAACTGTCTGACATTTGTCTGACATGCTCGTAAATGCCTATTACAGAGCCTATTCCCTTATAATCAAGCGATAAGCCTTGCCTCGGTCAACGACAATCTTAAGATTGCTGTTCTGCTCTACAACAGGCTTAAGACGACGCATCATAGTGTAAAGAGATTCGCTGGCATTGTCTTTCCCATGCCACAACGCATCGCATATTTCCTTCTTCTCCAAACGGTGAGTAGCTGACATGAAGAACATTTTCATCAGTTCGCTCTGCATAGGTGTGAAACTAATTTCTTTGCCGAAGGAAGAAACGAAAACATCGTTGTCATCGTCAAACTTCATGTCGCCAACGCTTGTCATGCTCTTCTGTCTGTCTGCACTGCCCCACTCCGTTATGCCTGCTGCAACCGTAACTGGCTGCAACGAGTTCTGTCTGTTGCGGAAACGAACAAGAGAAAATGTAAGCCAAAGCATAGACGCAAGCGAAAGAAGAAGCGGAACACGCTGGTCTGACATGCTGAAAACCATAGCAAACGAGCAGTCGGCATAGCCTCGTAACGCCACAGAAACGTTGGTAATTGCCGTTGACGACGGTTTCAAGAGAATAGTGTCACCACATATAGTTGCCGACAATTTGCCGTCAATGTCAACTGCATTGCGGTCAGAAACAAGACAAAGCGAAATGAACGCTCTGTCGCGCAGCTGCGGAATAGACAGACATCTGCTGAAATAATCGTCGCTTATCATCATTGACACCGAGCCTGATGACACCTGTTGCATCTGTCTGCATGCGCTGATTGTGTCGTTTGAAATCAGTTCGCCACCCTTATAGGCAAGCGTCTGTGCAAGAGCTCTGTTAAGGTCAGCGTGTATCTTTGCCTCTGCATCGGCATAGCTGCCTGCTCCTGCTATCAGCGAGGAAACGAGCAACACAAGGAATATCAATATCGAATGATAATGTTTCATAAAGCTACGGTTATTTTATGGGTACAAAGATAATGCAAGTTGAGTATAATGCAAAATAAAACAACATATTTTATTTTCATTATCGAGACGCAGCTTATCTTCTCCAAAGATAATGCAAGTTGAGTATAATGCAAAATATTTTATGCTTATAATCAGTAAATAAGGTTATTATTAAAGTAAAACATATACTTTTATATATGAAAATTTTTGCTATCTTTGCAACAGATTCTCTTAGAGATAAATATATAAACTGATTGATTATGAAAAGAATAGCAATGACAGCAGCGATTGCCGCAATGCTTGCAACGGCAACATCTGTAATGGCGCAGACAAAGCCTGTGCCTGGTACCGACGGAAACAAGTATGTGGCATACGAAAATCGCACAGGAAACGAGTCGGTGGTATATTTCACACGCAACCTCAGCGCTGAAGGTCTGATAAAGGCATACGAACAGGTGAGCGCAAACATAGAGGGAAAAACTGGCGTGAAACTACACACAGGCGAAAAGAACGGCCCTAACATCATTCCTAGAGAATGGGTGAAAGCACTGATAGAGAAAGATATGCCTGACGCAAGCATCGTTGAGACAAACACTTACTATGAAGGCGACCGCTACACAACAGAACAGCACAGACAGACGCTGAAGGTAAACGGCTGGACATTCTGCCCTGTTGACATTATCGACGAGGAAGACACGATCACTCTGCCTGTCTACAACGGCAAGTGGTTCAAGAAGATGTCTGTAGGAAGCCATCTGCCAAACTATAACTCTCTCGTTGTGCTGACACACTTCAAAGGTCACACTATGGGCGGTTTCGGAGGCAGCGACAAGAACATCGGCATAGGCTGCGCTGACGGCCGTATAGGCAAAGCGTGGATACACAGCGGTAAAACTGGCAACCAGTGGGGTGTGGTAGAAGAAGAGTTCATGGAACGCATGACAGAATCAACGAAATCTGTTGTAGATCACTTCGGCAAGAACATTACTTACGTGAACGTAATGCGCAACATGTCTGTTTCCTGCGATTGTGAAGGCGTTGCAGCAGCACCTGTAGTAACTCCAAACGTAGGCATTCTGTCGTCTACAGACATTCTCGCACTCGACCAGGCATGTGTTGACCTTCTATATGCCATGACCGAAGCTGAACATCACGACCTTGTGGAACGCATAGAGACGCGCCACGGTCTACGTCAGCTGTCATATATGAAAGAACTCGGAATGGGCAACAACCGCTATGTGCTGATTGACCTCGACAACGGTGGCAAGCGCATAACAGCAGCTGAAGCAGTAAAAGGTCTCAAGCCATTTGTAAAGGAATAAAACTATAAAACATTTTTCTATAATTAAGTCTAGTATTTATCGCTTGCTTTATCTACTTGAAGCAAGCGATATTTTTATATTCTCCAACTTTCATCTACCCTACTCCAACGCAACAATACGTGAAAACGCATTATGTAGAAAGATAATTAGATTCTTGTGCTAATGAATTGTTCTAGTCATTGACTTGTTATGCCAAAACAAAAATCAAGCGTTATGCCATAAAAACCAAGAACCCCGACTGTCGGTTGACAATCGGGGATTCTCGTAATATAAAACTGCTTTACAGCGCGAAAATTATTCTTCAGTTGCAGCTGTTTCTTCAGCCTTTGGTGCTTCAGCAGGAACTTCCTCTGCAGCTTCTACGGCAGCAGGAGCAGCGTTCTCTGCAACAACCTTTACAGGAATCTCAACGAGAACTTCCTTGTGGAAGTGAACTGTTGCTGAGTAGTCACCAAGTTTCTTTGCATCAGCCATAGTAATGATCTTACGGTCGATAGCGAAGCCCTTCTTCTCGAGCTCAGCAGCTACAGTAGCAGCGTTTACAGAACCGTAAGTTACACCGTTAGCGCTGACCTTCATCTCAATAACCAAAGCAACGTCTTTCAAAGCCTCTGCCTTCTTCTCAGCTTCAGCCTTTACAGCTGCGAGCTTGCGAGCCTGCTGCTTGAGGTTTTCAGCCAACACTTTCTTTGCAGAAGGAGAAGCGATAACACCCTTGCCCTGTGGTATGAGATAGTTGCGGCCATAGCCACTCTTCACATTCACGATATCGTTCTTATATCCTAAGCCGATAATATCTTCTTTCAGTATTATTTCCATTATGTCTCCTCCTTTATTATTTCATCAAGTCAGTTACGTAAGGAAGCAATGCTATCTGGCGTGCACGCTTAACAGCCTGAGCCACACGGCGCTGATACTTAAGAGATGTTCCTGTGATACGGCGAGGAAGAATCTTTCCCTGCTCGTTCAAGAATTTCTTGAGGAACTCAGGATCCTTATAGTCGATATACTTGATACCGCTCTTCTTGAAACGGCAATACTTCTTTTTCTTTGTATCCACTGACGGTGGAGTCAAATATCTGATTTCTGATTCTTGTACTGCTGCCATGATTAAGCCTCCTCTTTTTTAGCGAATTTGTTTCTTCTCTTGATAGCATACTCTGCAGCATACTTGTCAAGCTTAACTGTCATGAAACGGATTACCTTCTCATCACGACGGTAGCCTGTTTCGAGAGTTTTGATTACTTCTGGCTCTGCCTTGAATTCAATCAGACAATAGAAGCCTGTTGATTTCTTCTGAATAGCATAAGCCATCTTCTTGAGTCCCCAGGTCTCTTCGTTCAGTATTTCTGCGCCTTTGTCTGTAAGCAGAGTTCTGAATTTAGCGACCGTTTCCTTCATCTGTTCATCAGACAAAACGGGAGTTAAAATGAAAACGGTTTCGTATTGATTCATACTACTAATTAATAAATTAAAATTGTTATTTTGCAAAAATGCGGTGCAAAGGTACTGATTTTATTTCAATTAGGCTACATTTATAATGTGCAAAGACAATGTTTTAACTTATTTTATATTCAAAATCTGCTGTTATTACCTGATATATAGGAAAAAAGAGGCTTGATAATTCGTTTATATGAATATTTCTGCTTACTTTTGCCTGCGCAAAGAGCAGATGTAGAACATGTAAATTTTTATGCAATGAAACGTAAATTCAGATTAACAAGATGCTTGCGCCTTATAGGCATGCCTATGGTATATGTCGGTGCGCTTGTTCTTATCGCAAGCTTTGTGTTCGGCTGGACAAACGCAAACATATTGCTCTTGCTCTGCGCATTTGTTATAATAGTCGGTGCAGTAATGCATGTCTGGGCACTGAAAAAAGAGAGCAAATATTAGGAGTGTAGCAGACAATTTCAATACAAACAGATATAAAACAGAATCTCCTGTATAACCGAAAGGCAATACAGGAGATTTTGTTGTAATAATAATTATGAGATGATTAATCCTGCTCTGGAGTAATCAGTTTATATCCTTTTCCGTGGATGTTGATGATTTCTATCTGGTCGTCGTCTTTGAGGTGTTTACGCAGCTTTGTGATGTAAACGTCCATAGAACGTGCGTTGAAATAGTTATCGTCAATCCAAATAGTCTTCAGAGCGAAGTCGCGCTGCAGAATCTCGTTGGCATGAGAGCAGAGAAGTGCGAGAAGCTCGTTCTCCTTTGTTGTCAGCTTGGTCTGCTTGTCACCGATAGTAAGAAGCTGTTTCTGTGTATCGAATGTAAAGCGGCCAATGTTGTAGACAGTGTTCTCCTTGTTCTTCTTTCCGCGAACACGGCGAAGAATTGCTTCAATACGGAACACGAGTTCTTCCATTGAGAATGGCTTTGTGATATAGTCATCAGCGCCAATCTTGAAACCGTCGAGGATATCTTCCTTCAATGTCTTTGCTGTAAGGAAAATGATTGGTATTTCGGCATTTGCCTGACGTATTTCCTGAGCGAGTGTGAAACCGTCTTTCTTTGGCATCATAACATCAAGCACGCAGATGTCGAACTTAGTCTTCAGGAAAGCCTTGTAGCCAGCTTCACCGTCTGGGCAAAGTTCTGCTGTGTAGCCTTTAGCCTGTAAATATTCACGAAGCAGCATACCGAGATTCTCATCATCTTCACACAATAAAATCTTCAATTTTTCATCCATAGTTTTTTACTTTTTAATTATAGGTAATGTTATTATAAATTTCGTTCCTTTTCCCTTTTCGCTTTCAGCGGTTATCTCTCCCTTGTGCAGCTCCACAATCTTCTTGACGTAAGCCAGTCCGAGTCCGAAGCCTTTCACATCGTGGACATTTCCCGTATGCACGCGGTAGAATTTCTCGAATATCTTCTTGAGATTCTCTTTCTTTATTCCGAGACCGTTGTCGGCTACCGAGAGATAGAGTTTCTCCTTGTCGTTCCATGTTCTGAGTTTCAGTTCAACAGGTCGCTCCGGGTCGCGGTATTTCACCGCATTGTCGAGCAGGTTGAATATAACGTTTGTAAAGTGCATCTCGTCTACATATATCGTAGGCTCTGTAGCTTCCATGCTTGTCGTTATATGGCCTCCTGTGTGCTCTACTCTAAGCGTGAACGTGTGTGCCACGTTTTCAGCGAGTTCGTTGAGGTTAAGTTCCTTCTTCTTGAATATAGCCTTCTTTCTGTCGAACATTGACATCTGGAGAACCTTCTCGACGAGGAAGCGCAAGCGCTTTGACTCGTCGTTGATAACGCCTCCGAGATGCTTCATCATGGTAGGGCTTTTCGTTACAGCCTCGTCGTTGAGCATCTGTGCAGCAAGTGATATGCTGCTGATAGGCGTCTTCAGCTCGTGCGTCATGTTGTTGATGAAGTCGTTCTTTATCTCCGTATAGCGTTTCTGTCTGAATATCACTACTATCGTGAAGATGAACGTAACGAGCAGCACTATCGTGAATGCTATTGAAGGTATCATGAAGCGCACGCTGCTGAATATATAGCTGCCCATGTCAGGGAAATGTATCTTTACGATTCCGAGCTTGTTTGCCGGGTCATTGCGGAAGAGCACCTGTGAGTAGGTGTATGCCTCTCCTTCCTCGGTATAGTCAGGGCATCTGTAAACCTCTCTGCCGTCTGGAGTCGAAACAGTGAAGTGGTAAGGTATGTTTATACCGTTGTTCATCAGCTCTGTCTTCAAGTCCTGGTCAAGCATCTTGAAGTTTATTCTTTCCTTGAGCGGCTTGTCTGAGGCAGTGTAAAGAATGCTGTAGATTACCTCGTCAAGCAGAGCTTTCTGATATATATAGCGGTTCTTTACTATCTCACGCATTGATTTGGTTGCCTCTGATATGGAATTCTTGTCGTTGCGGAGAATCATAGCCTTCGGCACTGTAGACGGCTTTGCCGTTATCGTTTTCAGTTCAAATGAAGAATATACCGTTCCGTCTTTTCCTGCAACTGAATACTGGTGCGATTCCTGTATAGTTCCGTCTACGCCTCCTGAGCGTGTTCCGATAGAGTCTTGTCTGTAAGCCCGACGCTCTGTCTCGTTAACGTCTTTCTCAAGGAATCTCAGCGTTTCGTTGAGTTCAAGATTACGCGATGCCTGGTACATGGCTTTGTTCACAGATTCGTCAAACTGCTCTTTCTTCATGCGCACCATTGCTTCAATGTATTTGAGCTGCATAAAGAGCAATATGAGGAATGAAAGCCCCATGACTATCGCTATTATCCATATCGTTGTTTTCTTCATGTCGGCAAATTTATTGCAAAATCAGATACGGCAAATC
>JAUNIZ010000023.1:0-10738 GCA_030523165.1 Prevotellaceae bacterium | reverse complement strand
CATTTTTGTTAATTAAATTACTCCAATTACACTATATTAACTGATTTTTCATGTTTTATTTAATAATTATCAAGTTAAACAATATGGAAGATTGCAGTTTTAAATAGTTGAAAACTTAAATGAAAACAAATGAAACAAAAGGGAATGAATAAAAAAACAAAGCCTTGCAGATATTTTCTATCTACAAAGCTCCTGTTTTGACTATATATAAATATGTATTCCTTATTCAAAGATGCAATCGTATGCGATTATGCAAGATGCAATCATTCGCGATTATGCAAGATGCAACTTATGAATTACCAAAGCTGCAGACGCTTGTCTTTAGGTATAAACATCTTGTCTGTTGACTTAACACCGAAAGCGTCATACCATGCGTCAACATGAGGCAGCGCACCGTTTACACGCCACTCGCCAAGTGAGTGAGGGTCGCTCTTAGTCCGATTGCGAATCTCGGCTTCTGTTATGTTGCCTGCCCATACACCAGCATAGGCAAGGAAGAAGCGCTGCTCTGGGGTAAGACCGTCTATTGTCGTGAGAGGCTCGTTCTTTGTAGCGTTCTTGAATGCGTTATATGCTACCTGCAAACCTCCGTGGTCAGCGAGATTCTCGCCAAGTGTGAGGTCACCGTTTGCATTGAGGTCAGGAAGCACCTTTATAGCTGAGAAGAAAGCTGCATATTCCTTTGAACGCTTTGTGAAGTTCTCACCGTCGCTAGCTGTCCACCAGTCTGTCATGTTTCCGTCTTTGTCATAATGACGGCCCTGGTCGTCGAATCCATGTGTCATTTCGTGACCTATCACAACGCCGATAGCACCGTAGTTGAACGCGTCGTCTACGTCAGACGAGAAGAACGGAACCTGAAGAATACCAGCAGGGAAACAGATTTCGTTTGTTGGAGGGTTATAATATGCGTTCACCGTCTGAGGTGTCATATACCATTCGTCTTTGTCAACTGGCTTGCCTGCACGATAGTCAATATCCCACTTGTCCCAGAACTTGCGGCAGTTCTGCACGTTCTCGTAATATGAGAGTGTTGGGTCAATAGTCAGACCACTCATGTCTTTCCACTTGTTAGGGTAGCCTATCTTCACATAGAATGTAGCGAGTTTGTCGAGTGCAGCCTGCTTTGTAGTGTCGCTCATCCAGTCTTGTGCCTTGATTCTCTCTGCAAGCGAAATCTGAAGGTTCTTGACAAGCTTCTCCATGCGCTCTTTTGAAGATGCAGGGAAGAAACGCTCTACATACATCTTGCCGAGTGCCTCGCCCATCTGGCTTTCCACCTGGTTAGTGGCACGTTTCCACAACGGGTAGTCTTGCTTGCGGCCTGTCATTGTCTTTCCGAAGAAATCGAAGTTGGCAGCTACCACGTCGTCGCTGAGATAGCTTGCTGCAGAGAGAATAACGTCCCACTCCATGTATGCTCTCAGCTCGTCGGCAGAAAGACTTGCAAAGAGCTTGTCGGCAGCTTTCACGAACGCTGGCTGACCTACAATCATTTCCTTGAAGTATTCTGTCTTTACTCCCTCTGCGTTAAGCAGTTCTGTGATGTTTGTGTTTGGATAGTCTTTCACGAACTGTGCGAGAGTTGTCTTGTTGTAGTTAGCCTCAACGTCGCGAAGTTCTGTGCTCGACTTTGAAGCCTTTGCCAGCTCTGTCTCTATCTTCATGATAGCGTCTCTCTTCTTCTGTGCGTCAGTTTCATTGAAACCGAAGAGCGTGAACATGCGCACGATGTGCTTCTTGTAAGCCTCGCGAATGGCAGTTGTAGCAGAGTCAGTGTCAATGTAGTATTCCTTCTGTCCGAGTGTTATACCGCCCTGGTTTATGTTGAAGATGTTCATCGTTGCGTTCTTCTCGTCAGCGCCGAATCCCATTCGCATAGGGATTCCGTAGCCGAAGGCTGCATATTTCAGCTGGAACTCTGTCAATGCCTTTCTTGTCTTTGCAGCTTCCAGTTCACCGATAATCGGCATAACAGGCTTCACGCCTTCCTTGTTGCGACGAACAGAATCCATAGCCAGCTTGTAGAAGTCGCTTATCTTCTGCTCAGTAGTGCCTTTCGGATATGTCTTTTTCAAGAGTTCGTCAAGAATCTCGTTCACGCGCTTGTTGTTGTTGAGAGCAAGCTGGTCAAAACTGCCGAAGCGTGAATAGGCTGCCGGCAGAGGGTTTTTCTTCATCCAGCCTCCACAAGCATACTGATAGAAATCGTCTGCAGCTCTCACGCTGTTGTCAAGGTTTGTGAGGTCAATGCCCGATTTCAGCTGTGTCTGCGCTCCACATGCCAATGGCGCTGAAGCGAACAACACAACGGGGATAATGTGTTTCATTTTCATTGTTTTTTCTTCTTATTTTTAATTATTGTATGTTTATATCAAGTTTATAAATTCATGTCTATATCTCCAATCTGTTTCGTACAAGGCTATGCCCTCTGCCCTACTGCATCATGGCTTCAAGCTCTTCTGACAGCTTTTCCCATCGCTCCACTTCCTCGTCGAGCACTTTCTTCGTTGACGTGTACTCGGTTATGAGTGTCATGTCGCTTGCGCCTTCAGGCGTGCAGAGAATGGCGTCGAGCTCTTTCAGACGTTTTTCCATCTGCTCTATTTTCGTTTCCGAATCCTTTACGGCTTTCTCTGCCTTGCGTATTTTCTTCTGCTGCTCCTTGTGCTCGGCATAAGACTGCTTGTTCTGCGACTGCACAGGCTTGTCGTCTGCTACGGCTTGCGTCGAGGCAGTGTTTCTCGACAGCGTGGCTTCTGCAGCGTTGCTGCCTTGAAGAGCGTCGAGCGAGTCGATGTTATGGGCACGAAGGAAATCGTAGATGCCTCCAAGATGCTCTTTCACCCTGCCTCCACCGAACTCATATACCTTTGTTACAAGCCCGTCGAGGAACTCTCGGTCGTGGCTTACCACAATGGCTGTGCCGTCAAACGCCTTGATAGCCTCTTTCAACACGTCTTTCGACTGCATGTCGAGGTGGTTTGTAGGCTCGTCGAGTATCAGCAGATTGACGGGTTCCAGAAGGAGCTTTATCATTGCCAGTCGGCTGCGCTCGCCTCCGCTGAGCACCTTCACCTTCTTGTCTGAAGCCTCGCCTCCGAACATGAACGCTCCCAATATGTTGTTTATCTTCAAGCGTATGTCGCCTTTCGCCACATTGTCTATCGTCTCGAAAACGGTGATGTTCTCGTCGAGCAGCTGCGCCTGGTTCTGCGCGAAATAGCCTATCTGTATGTTGTGGCCTATCTTCAGGCTGCCTGTAAACGGTATCTCGCCCATTATGCACTTCACGAGCGTTGACTTGCCTTCGCCGTTCTTGCCCACAAACGCCACCTTCTCGCCTCGCTTGATAGTCAGGTTAACGTGGTCGAACACTGTGTGCTCGCCGTAGTCCTTGCGCACTTCGTCGCAGATTACGGGGTAGTCGCCGCTTCTTAGGCATGGGGGAAACTTCAGGTGCATGGCTGAGGTGTCAACGTCGTCAATCTCTATCGGCACAATCTTCTCGAGCTGCTTTATACGGCTCTGCACCTGAACGGCTTTCGTGGCCTTGTATCTGAAACGCTCTATAAAGTCCTTTATGTCGGCTATCTCCTTCTGCTGGTTCTCGTAGGCGCGCAACTGCTGTTCGCGACGCTCGGCACGCAGCTTCACGTATTCGTCATACTTCACCTTGTAGTCGATAGCCTTTCCGCAGCTTATCTCGAGCGTACGGTTTGTCACATTGTTTATAAACGCACGGTCATGGCTTACAAGCACCACAGCCTTTGCGCTCTGCGCAAGAAACTGCTCGAGCCACTGTATGCTCTCTATGTCGAGGTGGTTGGTAGGCTCGTCGAGCAGCAGCACGTCGGGCTTGCTGAGAAGTATCTTCGCCAGCTCTATTCTCATGCGCCAGCCTCCGCTGAACTCGCTCGTAGGGCGTTCCATGTCGGTGCGAAGAAATCCGAGACCGGTCAGCGTGCGCTCTATCTCCGCTTCATAGTTCTCCGCTCCCATCATCATGTAGCGCTCGTGCTCCTGTGTGAACTTCTGGACAAGAGCCATATATTCTTCGCTTTCATAGTCGGTACGTTCTGAAAGCTGACGGTTCATTTCGTCGAGCCTTGCCTTGAGCCTTGTGTTGCCGGCAAACGCCTTCCGCGCCTCTTCTCGCACGGTAGTGTCGTCTTGAAGAATCATCACCTGGGGCAGATAGCCTATAGTGGTAGCCGAAGGCACAGCGACAACGCCAGATGTGGGTTGCTGCAAGCCGCAGAGAATCTTCAACATGGTAGATTTTCCTGCTCCGTTCTTGCCTACAAGGGCTATCCTGTCACGGTCGTTTATAACAAAGCTTACGTCGCTGAACAACGGCTTCACGCCAAATTCAACTTTTAATCCTTCAACTGAAATCATCACAGTCTGTCTTATCTGATTTTTCAATACAAAAGTAATACATTATTTTTTTATATACAAATTTTATGCATAATAATTGGCTTTGCACTGTCTTTAGGGCTAATCAGGAAGTGTCTACAGGGTATTTTCGGGTATATTTGCGTCATATCGTGCGCTATCTGCGCATGCTTCTTGTCAACAGTTTCTTTCTTGGGGATGTCTCGTCAAGTTCAGTCAGAATCCATTAATTTCAGTCGGTCATATCAGCTCAACAACTCTTTTGCAAAGATACAAAATATTATTGAAACCACCAAACGTTTTTATGCGATTGGGCGAAAAACATTGCACTTTATTTTGATTTATTTTTTCTTCTGCACTTCGCCTGCTATATGCATAATTTTATACTATAATTTTCGCATGCAAGAGATAGTTTTTTGAAATGAATTTTATAAAGTATTTTTATCCCACTCCGTTAATATTCTCTATAGGTAAAAGAGTAAAAAGGCTGACAGATGACAATTACTGACAGTTATTTTCGCACATACCTACTTTCGTCTCCCATATAGCATCATCATGCAAAGCATAGCTTTCCGCTGTAGAAAAATATATTTTCCACACGCGAAAAGATATAGATAACAATGCTCAGGCGACTTGTGTCCCCGAAGGGGGCAAACCTCTGTAACCTACGGTGAGCGATAGCGTGACCGTAGGACAGAATGAATATATACATATTACCGTCCCCGAAGGGTGGCGAACCTCCTTTACCGTCTGGTCGAAGACCTGCGGAAACAAAACGCACATATCGCTTACATATACGATAGAAACATCTCGTCCACTTGTCTGCAGGTCGTAGCCACAGTTATGTTTGCTTCGCAATCTGAGGGTTACGCTATCGCTCACCCACAGTTAGAGAGGTTCGCCCCTTTCAGGGACGGTAGAGGACAGGCTGTCATAAGTTCCGCAAGCAACGCTATCGCTCGCATGCGGTTATAAATATTCGCCACCTTCGGTGACGTGAGTACTTCGTATATATTCATATATATATACTTGTAATATAGCTATAATTTAACTAAATATGAAATATCTTATATTATTAACACACTTTAACTGCTCAACGGCTCTAAAAATTTGGAAGTATGAAATATTAGCTGTATCTTTGCATAAGTAAAGCTGCATCTCGGCATAACATTCAAACAAGTTTGATGTTTCTGCTCTCGATTTGCATTTACTTTGCACAAGTCAATCGGTCAAGAAAAACAAGGGTGAAAAACGGGGTTACAACAACGTAAAAAGAGGGGAAAACACAACGCAGTGAGTGCGTGAAAGCTAATCAACAATCATCAGGTCGCTCATTATCATGTCGCTTACGAACAGCCCTCTGCGGGTAAGGCGAAGAGTGTGGGGAGAATTTTCAAGAAGCCCGTCGGCTATGTAGCGGCGAGACTGCGCAAGGCAGTAGTTGAGACAATCGCTGCCGAACATGCTCTCAAGCTCGTCAAGGCTTATGCCTTCGGCTGTGCGGAGCGAGGTCATTACGGTGTCGTTATAACGGGTGTTCATGTCGAGTTCCTCTCTTTCGGCATTCACGGTTCCGCTGCAGATGCTGTCGATGTATGCCTTGACATCGGCAACGTTCCACTGACGTGAGGTCAGGTCGTAGGAATGGGCTGCAGCTCCTAATCCGATGTAAGGCACATGCCGCCAATAGCTGCTGTTGTGGCGCGAACGGTAGCCAGGCTTGGCAAAGTTGCTGATTTCATAGTGCTCATAACCAGCTGCCGACAGACGGTCAATAAGTTCATTGTACATGGCAAGGCTCTGCTCCTCTTCAGTTTCCTTCACCCTGCCCGATTCAAGCATCTTGTAAAGCGGCGTGCCTTCCTCATACATCAGGCTGTATGCCGATATATGCTCCACTCCAAGGGCTACAGCCGAGTCTATGTCGCTCTGCCACATGGAAAGCGTCTCGTCGGGAAAGCCGAACATCAGGTCAACGCTGATATTGCCGATGCCAGCCTTGCGAAGAATCTCAACGGCACGGCTCACCTCCTGCGCATTGTGACGGCGATGAAGGAAACGCAGACGCTCGTCGGAGAACGTCTGGGCACCCATGCTCACCCTGTTTACGGGCAGCGACTGCAGCAGCGAGGCATAGGAAGGGGTTATGTCGTCAGGATTGCACTCTATCGTAACCTCTGCGCCAGGGTCAACGCTATACACCTTATATATATATGAAAACAACCGCTGCAGCTCGTCGGCACTAAGCTGCGAAGGCGTGCCGCCACCAAGATAGACGGTGTTGATGTCACCGCTTACATAGCCGCGACGAAGCTCCATTTCCCTGCACAACGCGTCTACATACCGCGAGCGAAGCTCCTCACGCGTAGTGGAATAGAAACCGCAGTATATGCAGCGGCTCTTGCAGAACGGGATATGTATATATAGTGCAGGCATCTTGTTCGGCAGTTATCTTCAAACGCTCCACAGGGCAGCTTCGCATCGCTGACGTTTCCGTCAATACAGAGGGCGAAAGACGAGCTTTAAGCAACTGTGGCTTTGCTACGGATATTGCACGCCAATGGGCGTTTAAAATGTATGATTTTGTTCTTTTTCATGCAAAAATACTAATATGTTTTAATTTTTACTCGCTTTTTTCATGATTATTTTGGACTTTTGCTCAAAAATATGTAACTTAGAGCCCAATAACTTGAATCTAACTTTATACTAACAAATAACTTAAATCTATAATAGCATGAAAGTTTACCAGACTAACGAGATTAAAAACATCGCTCTGCTTGGCAGTGCGGGTTCTGGCAAGACTACTCTTGCCGAGGCTATGCTTTTTGAAAGCGGGTTGATAAAGCGTCGCGGTTCTGTGGCAGCAAAAAACACCGTAAGTGATTATTTCCCGGTTGAACAGGAATATGGCTACTCAGTATTCTCAACCGTTTTTAACGTAGAGTGGAACAACAAGAAACTTAATATCATCGACTGCCCAGGAGCAGACGACTTCGTGGGTGGAGCCATCACTGCACTGAACGTTACCGACCAGGCTGTGATATTGATTAACGGACAGTATGGGCCAGAAGTAGGCACACAGAACAACTTCCGTTACACAGAGAAGCTGAAGAAGCCTGTGATTTTCCTTGTTAACCAGCTTGACAGCGACAAGTGCGACTTTGATTCGATTATCAGCAGCATGAAAGACATCTACGGTCAGAAATGCGTCCAGATACAATACCCTATCAGCACAGGCCCAGGCTTCAACGCACTCATTGACGTGCTGCTCATGAAGAAATATTCATGGAAGCCTGAAGGTGGAGCGCCTATCATCGAGGACATTCCTGCAGAGGAAATGGACAAGGCTATGGAACTTCACAAGGCACTCGTAGAGGCTGCCGCAGAGAACGACGAAACGCTCATGGAGAAATTCTTTGAAGAAGAGGCTCTCACAGAAGACGAAATGCGCGAAGGTATACGCAAAGGGCTTGTAACACGCTCCATTTTCCCTGTATTCTGCGTTTGCGCAGGAAAGAGCATGGGTGTGCACAGGCTCATGGAATTCCTCGGCAACGTGGTTCCTTTCGTAAGCGAAATGCCTAAGCTGCACAACACGAGAGGCGAGGAAATCACAGCAGAAAGCTCTCAGCCAACATCGCTCTATTTCTTCAAGACAGGCGTTGAACCACATATCGGCGAAGTGTGCTACTTCAAGGTGATGAGCGGTTCTGTAAAGCCAGGCGACGACCTGAGCAACGCTGACCGCGGCTCTAAGGAGCGCATTGCCAACATCTACGTAAGCGCAGGAGCTAACCGCCAGCCTGTAGACTGCCTCAACGCAGGCGACATAGGCTGCACAGTGAAGATGAAAGACGTGAAGACAGGCAACACGCTCAACGGCAAGGACTGCGACAACAAGTTTGACTTCATTAAATATCCTAACTCTAAATACTCACGCGCTATTAAGGCTGTGAACGAGGCTGACACTGAAAAGCTTATGGCAGCACTGCTCAAGATGCGTCAGGAAGATCCTACATGGGTAGTGGAGCAGAGCAAGGAACTGAGACAGACCATTATACGCGGACAGGGAGAATTCCACCTTCGCACACTGAAATGGCGTCTTGAAAACAACGAGAAAATTCCTGTAAAGTTCATCGAAGCAAAGATACCTTATCGCGAGACTATCACCAAGTCTGCACGTGCCGACTATCGCCACAAGAAGCAGTCAGGTGGCGCAGGACAGTTCGGCGAGGTTCACCTCATAGTAGAGCCTTACGCAGAAGGCATGCCTGACCCTACAACATACAAGTTCAACGGACAGGAGTTCAAGATGAACATCAAGGGCAAGGAAGTGGTTGACCTTGAATGGGGCGGAAAGCTCGTGTTCATCAACTCTGTAGTTGGTGGTGCTATTGACACACGCTTCATGCCTGCTATTCTGAAGGGTATCATGGAGCGCATGGAACAAGGCCCTCTGACAGGTAGCTACGCACGTGACGTTCGCGTTGTAGTATATGACGGAAAGATGCACCCGGTAGACAGCAACGAACTTTCGTTCATGCTTGCTGCACGCCACGCATTCTCAGAGGCGTTCAAGAACGCTGGCCCTAAGATTCTTGAGCCTATCTATGACCTTGAGGTGTTCGTTCCTGCTGACTTCATGGGCGACGTGATGAGCGACCTCCAGGGAAGACGTGCCCTGATTATGGGTATGGACAGCGAGGCTGGCTATCAGAAGCTTCAGGCAAAGATTCCTTTGAAGGAACTGTCAAGCTATTCTATCTCATTGAGTTCTATAACAGGTGGCCGTGCGTCATTCACAACAAAGTTTGCAAGCTACGAACTTGTTCCTAACGACATACAGCAGACTCTGATCAAGGAACACGAAGAAGAAATGACAGACAAGGATGAATAAAGATTGATTGGAAAGTGAAAAGATAATTCATCATTTAACTAGACAACGGAAAGCGAAGCACACTGTAATTAATCTCAGTGGCTTCGCTTTCTTTTTTTACATATAATCTTATTGACAAACATTGATAGCCATTCGCTCTGAGAAGACAAGCGTTGATAGCTATTGATATTACTATAAACAAAGCATTATCGCAAAACTTCCATTAGAGATTGTGTTATTGTAAGCGACAAACATCAACGCATAAAAAAACGGTTCCTGTCTCAGCGACAGAAACCGTTAATCTTATCTTATTGTTTATTGATTATTTTGTGCTATCATTGAATGTAGCTACACGGTTGAATTCAACCTGCTCGAAGAGCTTGTCTGTAGCGCCACAACCCTTAGTTGTAAGACGGTCAGCAGAAATCTTGTACTTGTTAACCAAGATCTTCTTTACAGCCTCTGCACGAGCCTCAGAAAGCTTCTGGTTGAGTTCTGCAGAACCTTCTGGAGAAGCATAACCCTTAATCTCTACATTTGCATCTGGATGATTCTTCATGTACTGTGCGATAAGCTCGATTGGAGCATACTGTGCAGCGTCAACAACAGACTTGCCCTGACGGAACAATACTGTAGGCTGAAGGTTTGTAGCAGTAGCTGGCTTCTCATACTTAGGCTTGCTGTTGCACTCGTCAAGAGCCTTCTGCAAGTCAGAAATCTGACGGTCTTTAGCTGCAATCTGTGAGTTCTTGTCTGCAATCTGTGAATCCTTAGAATTCAAGTCTGTACGAAGGTCATTGATCTTAGCGTTCAGAGCATCGATTTCAGCCTGGTCACGAATCTCAGCAATCTTGAAGTTGTGAGTTCCGTTAGAGTTCTTGAACTTGTAGATAACACCAACCTTCAGACGAATGCCAGAATAGTCTACATTATACTTGATATTGTTTGCACTAGTAATTTTTCCACCACCAAGTGCCCAAATCATAGCTGGCTCAATATAAACCTGCCAAGCCTTTGCTTCACCAAGATTGAAAGCAAAGTCAAGACCTACCTGAGATGTGAGGTTATCGTCTTTTGTCTGATCTGATGGATGACCGAAAGCGTGTGTCCAGCCGAATCCACCTATTGCAGATACTTCAAAGAAACGTGGTGAACCAGGATAGCCACCAAACCAGTTGCTAAGGTTTACTGTTCCAAGCAAAGATGTATTAACGCTGTTTACAAATGTGCCGTTTGTATAACCGCCTGTATTCTTGAAGTTTGCAGTTCCTTCTACAGCAAGACCGAAAACAGGTGTAAAGTAACGACCTACACGAACACCGAAGTTAGGAGTGAGATCTTTGAAGAAAGCATGGCCTGTAGTTTTACTTAGCAAACCACCATTTATTCCAACATACCAATTGTCAAGTGTTTTACTCTCTTCTACTGTCTGAGCAGAAGCAGAAACTGTCAGCATTATAGCTG
>JAUNIZ010000250.1 GCA_030523165.1 Prevotellaceae bacterium | reverse complement strand
AAGTTGGGACTAAGTTGGGGTGAAGTCGAGAATTTATTCATTGCACTCCAGCATCCAATATCTATTTCCGATCTTAAAGTTTTGTATGGATGGTCAAACACTTCGAAATTTAAGGCAAAATATGTGACTCCTATGATTGATGAACAGCTTGTTTGTATGACTCATCCAAATAAGCCAACTAGCCCAAATCAGCGATACTGCCTTACAGACAAAGGTAAATTATTGCTCGATAATGAGAAAAAGACAAATAATGCTGAAGAAAATATCTATCGGCTGCTTGGGAAACTAAGTGAAGAGAAAAAGCGCATAGTATTAGATTTTCTTATAAAGAAAAAATAAGATTGTCGTTGTTTTAAGCGTTAAAAATAAGGACATAGAATCTAATTAAAATCAAAATTTTATATCTGTCTTAGTCTAGTCTCGCAAAGGCTTTTAGTTGTTCATCCATATCTTCATAAGATGCTTTCTTATGACAATTATGTTAAAGACGGTGACTACGACTAAATATAGTATGGCGGTTATAACAACAGGCAATACTGAGGCGCCTCCAAGATTCAAGTCGTCAAGATGGTTAGACCATAGGGTTCTGCATGATATGGTTATGACAAGAGAAATCAGTGTTATTACAACGTTGGCGACAGCTACAGTCATTTCATAATATTGTCCAACTTCTTTCGGCGAATAGCCTAATAACATGAGGTTTCTCAGTTTCTCTTTGCTCTTTTGAAGCAACAAGAAAATGCTGAGCAAGAGTATAAATAACGCCAACAGACTAATGACTATGCCATTCGTTGTGACCACGGCTGAAACGATGCTAAGGAAATCGGAAATCTTATTTGATTCAGCCTTGTCGCCTGCAATCTCAATGTTCTCTTCTTTTAGGAACCTGTTCATGTTTGACGTTTCCAATTTGTTTATTTCAACAATCAGACGTGAAGGGTTCTGCTTTTCTCCATCGTAATATCTGTCATTTGCCCAATCCATAAAACTCTGGGGTACAGCGATAGTATTCAAGCGCGAAGAAAAACCTACAATCGCAGCGTCAAAATATTCAGGTATCATGTCCTGCCCTGTCAATCTGAGAGTGATAGGAATAGAACTGATTATTTCTTCACTAATTTGAGGCAAGCCTTGCGGTATGGCAAAACCGAAATTATATAAGGCAAGATAGTCCTTGCTTAAGATAATCGGAACAAACTTCTTTTCGGGATTGAAGTCCCAGTCTTTTGGCTTAATGTCAAAGAAATCGTCAGGCACGGATTCGAAAAACAGATATGAAGACATTCCTTTGCCGCCAATGCTGACCGAACCGTTTACTGCGAAATGTGAAGTGGTAAAGTATCCTATCTTGTTCACCCATTTTTCTTTCTTCAGTTTTTCAATGTCTTCGTTGGAGAATGAGATAGGGGAGAAGCCTATTCCGTCAACCTTCTTTGAAAGCACTATGTAGTCTTTAGAGAAATATTTGTCTTCTTCCGTTTCTGAATGGCGACTGTCGGAGAAGAACATTATGCCTATGAGAATGACGGACAAGCCGACGATATTGGCAATAGAATAGCCGATAAGCTGTCCTTTAGACATGTTCTGCCTTAGAAGGCTCCATACGTCAGATTGATATTTAAATTTGGATTTCATCCTACCTTTTGAATAAATTCTACTTTTTCTCGCCATGGTAAAGATTAAACGAGTTTATCTATACTCATTTGGCTTATCGAAAAAGTTCTCGCCATGGCATAGCTCGAGCAAGCTCGGCTCTGCTCATTTGGCTTAATGAAAACGTTCATAATTATAAAGAAATAAATTCTGCATTGTCAAGAAGCAGATGGTTTCCCACCGAAGTCGCAATGATACCTGCATTCTGTTTTCTCGCTTCTTCTTCTATTATTTCAGCAGCAATTTTATTGTTGTTGCTGTCGAGATGGCTTACAGGCTCATCCAGAAAGATGAAGTCAAACGGTTGGCATATCGAACGGACAAGCGCAACACGCTGTTGCTGTCCTATGCTTAGTTTACCTACCTTAGTATCGCGCTTTTCCAATATGCCCATTCTGTCAAGCAATGAATTTATTTGCTCGCTGTTCTTGTGGTTTGTCCTTTTGTTTTTCAGCTCAATGTTCTGTATTACAGTCAGTTCAGGAAACAGTCGCATCTCCTGAGGAAGCAAAGCGATGTTTTCTGTCCTTACTCTGCACCACTGTTCTATATCATATTCGTTTATATTACGGTCATTGAACAATATTTCTCCTTTGTAGTCTCTACGGTTGCCAAATATAAAGCTAAGGAGAGAGGACTTTCCGCTTCCTGATTCGGCATGGATACATATTCTGCAATTACGTTTGAAAGTATATGACGGCACTTCCCATATCTGTGAAGACCGTATTCTCTCAGAATCCTCCATCCCCTTGAAAACCAAAGGGAGGAGGTTTTTAATTGTTATATTTTCAATCATATCAGTGCAGATATTCTAAATGGAGATTAAACCGACATCAGCAGCGGAACACATACATGAATCAATATCCATATACTTTCTTCCTGTGCTCTCTTAATTTTCTGTCCAACGCCTTTTCCTGATTTGAAATGTTGGTAACAATGCCTATTAGCTTTGCAAGAAAACCTTTTGCCTCGCCGCCCTTGATTTCCATTTTAAACGACCCGTCAATATTGTTGGCATCGCCTGTAATAGACGCCTTAATGTCGTTTTGAATGTTCAAGTCTTTCAGCAGCTTGTTGTCCTTGTTAATGACCAATCCGCATGCCGACAGATAGTTGCTGAAGTCTATGCCGTCAACCGTTGCATTGTCGTTCTTGTTGGTTATTTTATGGTTGGCGAATACAAGAAGGTCGTCAGTGTTTTCAACGTAAAACGTTCCTGCCTTGTCTGGCAACTCAACAGATAATCCTGACTCTGTGCTTGTGTAAGGAATGTTTCCTTTTTCCAGAAAAGCTTTCAGTTCATTTACAAGACCCTTGGCTTTTCCCTCTTTGGTTTCAGCGACTAATGTCATTGAGAACTGATTCATAAAATCATTGCCAATATCCATGTTGAATATCGATTCAAGTCCGTTGGTTATTCCTAAACCTATAGCCACCGTTCCGTCAAGTTTCTCGAAATGCGACTTTGCGATAGTCAGGGTTGCTTTGTCAGAACGCGACAGGGCGTTTCCTTGCAGAACGGTTTCCATATACTTGTCCCAGTCAACATTCTTAAGACTAACTGCCATTATGAGCAAATCGTTGCTGCCCATATATGCGAGAGCCTTCTTGTTAATCTTGGCGTTTACGTCAAACATGTCCTTGAATGCAGCCAAGTCTTTCTCGCTACCGTCTTCGTTTAGGAGCTTCGTGTTAATCTCCATTGCGTCTTCGGTCAGGTTTCCGTATATGCAGACCACGCCCTTATATAGAGTAACCATTGAAGGCGCTGCGCCAGCTGCAATCAGTTGCTGCTGTGTCTGTGGCGGAATCTTCAAGGCTATGCCGCCTGCGTTGCCTTTGCTGATATACTTACCGAATTCTGTTGACGCGTAAGAGTCGTTGGCGGCATCGGTTATTATATTCTTTAGTTTTGAAACAGCCGATTGCTTAGCGGGCTTCAACGCGCAATATGCGAACGACTTTGTTATGGCGATTGTCTTGTATCCATATTCCGTCACTTTGGTGTAGAACGCTACATCGTCAGCCTTGCTCTCTGCCTTATAGCCTTCTTCCGTTATCATTTTTATGAATTTATCTTCGTCTGACAACGAAACTACAATGATAGGAGAGTCGCTCTCGTAGTTGCCGAAAATGACACACGCTTCAGAGTCAATGCCTACGTCAGACAGGATTTTGTTGATGTCTTCCAAGTCCGATTTGCTTGAACTTGGCATCATGTCTGTTATTGCTGGCGGCAAAATGCTTTTTGAGTCTGTCATGGAGCCACCTGCCGATTCAATGAGGGTCTTTGCGTTAACTAATGAAACATACTCGCTCGAAACAGGTACCTGCTTTAACAGTTTTGACGTTTTCGATTCTGAACACGCTGTCAATATGAATATTGACAACATTAATAACAACCAATTAAAATTAATCTTTCTCATCTTGGTATTTTTTTAGGTTAGTTTATTTAAGGTAATTATACAATAGCCATTGCGTCAGAGACACATACTGCAAATATACTAAAATGTTTTAAACCTTAATTCCGCAACACTATAGTTTAACATTATTTATAAGTGCCTGAGCAA
>JAUNIZ010000249.1 GCA_030523165.1 Prevotellaceae bacterium | reverse complement strand
AACTGCCAAAAAGCACTCAGAAAGTGTTAAAAATCAAAGAGTATTGAAAATCAAGACTTTATGGTTAGTTAGTCATAATAAATTATGGTTAGTTATAAGGCTCTAAATACAACGATAAAAACACTCATCACCAATTGATGTGACGGATGAGGGTATTTCTATTGATGTTAGACTGGAACAATAAGAAAAACAACAGTTACCTAACGAAGCAGTAAACGAAGGGATTTCTATTGATGTCAGACTGGAACAGTTATAAAAACAATATTCACCCAATGACATAATGGATGAAGGTAATTTTACTGATGATAGACTGGAACATCTTGAGAAACATCTATTATACAATGACGTTACACCATCAGGAATTTCAATTGATGTAAGGCTGGAACAATCATAAAAACACCCTGCTCCCAACGACGTAACGGATGAGGGGATTTCAATTGAGGTTAAACCGGCATGTCCAAAACACCATGCTCCCAATGACGTAACAGATGAAGAGAGTTTTACAGATGTGAGATTAGAACACCAATAAAAACAATACTCACCCAAAGAAGTAATTGAAGAAGGCATTTCTATTGAAGTCAGACTAGAACAATAGTAAAAACAATTATCGCCTAACGATGTTACAGAAGAAGGAATTTCAATTGAAGTCAGACTGGTACAATTGGAAAAACAAGATGCACCTAACGATGTTACCGACGATGGGATTACAATTGAAGTCAGGCTAGTACAACTTCCCAAACATCCATCTCCTAAAGTTGTAACAGATGATGGAATTTCTATTGAAGTCAGACTGGTACAATTGGAAAAACAAGATTCACTTAACGATGTTACTGATGATGGAATTTCTATTGATGTCAAGCTAGAACAACCAGAAAAACAAGATGCACCTAAAGTTGTAACAGATGATGGAATTTCTATTGAAGTCAGACAGGAACAACCACTAAAACATGCATAATCTAAAGTTGTAACAGATGACGGGATTTCTACAGATGTAAGATCAGGACAATTGAAAAAACATCTATTTCCTATTGCGGTAACAGGGTATTCATTGCCTTCATATGTAACAGAAGAGAGTATTACTATATCGCCCGAATAGGCATTTCCTGCACGGCCATTTCCTGTCAATGTCGCCTCTTTCTTTTCCGTATCAATACTATACCTCAAATTGTCTATAACCACGACCTGTGCTTTTGCCACAACATTACACACTACGGCAAACATTAATGCCGACATAAACTTTGTAAATAAATGTTTCATTTCTTTTTTTTGTTTTTCAGACAAGCTCCTTGTCCAGTATTTGTTAAAATTAGGTTAGATATTCCATAACATTAAAAACGTGGAGCCAATACCTGTTGCCCGCTTCACGATGTAAAGGCTCTCGCATTGCCCGATTAATCGAAACGAGCAACGCCGAAAGCCCCACGCCGATGTAATTATTGAGCCAATACTTCGTAACTGTCTTTACGACAGCGACAACCGTAAAGGGTATATATCACACCCGAGGGCATTCACCGCTGCTTTGTTTTTGATTAATCGTTTGAACGTGCGAGATTCTTACATCGTCAAAGCCAAAGCGTCAAGTAAACGCCTTTTATGTATATGAACCACCCATACGCCAAGCGATTATTTCGCCAACGGCGTGGATAGACACTGCAAAGATAAGAAATTATTTTTATATATACATAGACAGTACTAAAAATAAGAAATATTTTGTATGTAATGGTGAAATATCTACTATTGCATATCGTACATATTATTACTTTACGATTAAGCCCAATCGGTCATAAAATTTCATTTATAGTGACCGATTTGGGCTTAATGTATATTTAATGAGAGTTAGACTAATTATAAATGTCTATAAGTTTGGCGATTTGCGAATGTTGTTGTAACTTTATAGTATCTGAAATACATAGAATAAAATTAATGGGGCATGTCATATTTTCCATGATGACATGCCCCTATATATTCCCTATTAGGGATAAAATGAGAGAGTTCTATATTTTATTTCACAGCCTCTACCGTATAACCTGCATTTTTCAGAAGATTAAGCACTCCGTATTCGCCTGGCAGATGACCGGCACCAACGGCAAAGAGAGTTGAATTGGAATTCATTATTGCAGGCATCTTTGCAATCCATTCGATGTTGCGGTTCTTCAGCAATGCATCTTCTTCTTCAGGTGTCGAGTCGCAGTTGTCGTTGTATTCCTGATCCATCACCTCTTTGATTTTATCAATATCCTGTGCATAGAATGCCTTTACGAGATCTTGTGTTGACAGTATGGCACGGTCGGGATTATTGATAGTACACATAAGTAGTTCCTTCTGACGTTCGATTGTCGTGCCTTGGAAAAGAACTTTTATCTGGTAGTCCACAGTCTCAAGACCTATTACAGGCTTTTGCTTCTCTGTAGCTGCTTTCTGGAAATAACCGTCAAAAAGGTTTGTCGGGTCAAAACCTGGAGTAATCTTCATGTACATAAGTAGAGCAATCTGAGTGTTCAGTGCCTGAGGAGTCATCTTGCCCATCTGTTGTTCAAGCATTGGATTTGTCAAGTCCATACCCATGTTTTCCATCAGGAACTTGTTTAATTTACTCATTTCATCTGCTGTCAGCACGTCTTTCAGTGTCTTCCCGTCTGGCAGCATCATTGCTGCCATCATTTTCTGCATGTTCTCGCCCGACATCATGTCGGTCATGTCAAGCTCTCCGCATACCTGTGCTGTCGCATCCATAGCACTGCGCAGTCCAGGGATTGAATCGACAAACGACACTGGTGCCAAGTGGTATGTGCCCACGATATAGGATGGTTGCTTGATGTCCTTGCCGGAGATTTTGTACAACAGTTGTGCATTTGCTCCTGTTAAGGCTATCGCCAACAGCAGGATAATAGTCATAAACTTCTTCATGTTTCTATCTTTTTTATATATTTATTTTCAATTTTTGCTATTCTAATTTATTTATTCTCCTGATTCTATATCCTCAATCATGCGGATTACTTCATCGTTGGTGCGTTGCTGTCTGAATAGGATTTTGAAACCGATGAATCCCCCAATAAATCCACCTATAACACCGCCTATGATTCCTGCTATCACCAGTCCTTTGTCCAAAGTGGAGTTCATAAGCTCAAAAGAGATCCATACTACCCACACTAACAGAAAAGGTATTGAGGTTATGACCTGACGCATTCTGTATTTCTTCATCTTCATCAGTTTCAGTTTGGTGGCTATCAGGTTGTTGCTCTCCCAATCGCTTTCTTGCATCTTGTTGATTTTGATGTCGAGCAGAATGTCTATGCCAGTAAGGATGTAGACGAAGATAATAGGTCCCCAAGATATTCCAGTCTCGATTTTGAGAACTAAGAAGATTATTATTATTATCGGGTAGAGTACGAATGCTTGGATATTTGCATAATTTCCTATCCATGACATCTTTTTCTTCATTGTCTCCCTCATCAGTTTGTCGTTCACTATCTTTTGTGTTTCAAGCTTCTGTTTGAGTATATTGAGTTGGGAGCGCATTTCCTCTAGTTCTGTGAATTTATTAGTAGCTTCCATATTATATTGTTTTTTAATTTACCTTATTTTAATTATAATCTTGATTGAGCGTTGAAGAGCCTGATGTTACATCTTTTTCAGTTCCTCTCTTATTCTCACTAATCTCACCGATACGTTCTTTGCAGATATTCCTACAATCTCGCCGATTTCGTCGTACGGTATATTCTCCAGCCAAAGCAGAATAATTGCTCGGTCGAACGGTCCTAGCTTATTGATTCTGTTGTACAGCATCTTCACCTGTTTGGTTTCGGCATCATTGTCCTCATACAGGTTGATGTCCATAGACAGCGGTACCGACTTAGAGCGTTTCTTCTTCCTGTCTTGTGATATGCAGGTGTTCAGAGTCACACGGTAGAACCATGTCTTTGAGTCGCTTCTTCCTTCAAACTTGTCGAATCCTTTCCACAGGTTGACCAATGCTTCCTGAAAAAGGTCGTTCACCTCATCGGCATCTTTCGAGAACATATAGCAGACGGTGTATATTGTCGACTTGTTTTCTCTGACGAGTCTGGCAAACTCTTGTTCTGTTGTATCCATAACTATATCGTTGTTTTGTTCCTGTTGTAATTAACTTTCTGACCGTTAGACGCACAAACTTACTAAAAACTACAAGAAAAATGAACTTTTTTCGAATTTTCCTTAATTCCGCAACACTATAGTTTAACATTATTTATAAGTGCCTGAGCAACA
>JAUNIZ010000248.1 GCA_030523165.1 Prevotellaceae bacterium | reverse complement strand
CTATGTCTTGATATCAGACATAGGGGTTATTCTTTTTATAATTGCAATAGTTTATTATAATAATACAATATAGACCTTATTATAATAATGCAAGAGATATCTCTGTATTGTTATTTTCAGTTGTTTGTAAATACCAGCATACACCAGTTGTTGTTTGTTTTGCTTTCGCTGAAAGTAAGGCTCAGTTCCTTTGCCTTGTCTTTTAGCATGTCAGCGTCTTCGGTATAGAAACCGCTGATGATAAGCATGGCATTTTCTTTCATTACGCTTTTGAATCGTGGCATGTCGGCAAGCAATATGTTACGGTTAATATTTGCGAGAACGATGTCAAACTTGTCATTGATATTGTCCAAGATACTGGCATCGCCATGAATGGCACGTATGTTGTTAACGCCGTTTATCTGGCTGTTGTGAATGGTATTCTCTACACTCCATTCGTCAATGTCATAACCTGTAACGCTTTTGGCTCCAAGCTTCGATGCCACTATTGAAAGAATGCCCGTTCCGCAACCACAGTCAAGAACTATCTTGTCTTTAATGTCAGTATTCAGCAGTTCAGTTACAATGGTGTGCGTGGTTTCATGTGTTCCTGTTCCGAATGCTTGTCTTGCTTCAATCGTAATGTCAATAACGTCGTTGCCGTTAGTTGTGACAGGGTGAATAGAATCGTGGATAATACACTTTCCTTCTATATAAATAGGTTCAAAGCCTTCTTCCTCCCATGTCTTGTTCCAGTCTTTGTCTTCAGCTTCAGATTGCTCATAGCTGATTCTTATGCCTTCAACAGGAAAGAAGCCAATATACTGGTCTAGCAAAGCCATGTCTGCAAGCTGTTGTTGCACATAACCGCAGATGCCTTCTTCGCAATCTTCGAAAGATTCAAAGCCAGTTTCAGCTGCCATTCCGCACAGCACGTCTTTAGCAGTCTGTATGGTTAAATCGTCTTTAATGCCGCTGCTATCGGCAGATTCGATTTTAAATATTACCTTATAGTATTTCATAACTTGTTAAAAATAAGTGCAAATGTATAAAAAATAGGGAAAAACCTATTATGGTTTAGGGTTTTTCCTTATTTTTGCATAGGATTAAGTTCTATTTTTGTAAGCGTAAAGTTGTATACACGACATTGGTTAGCCTTTAATGACGTCTGTTGCAGCGGAATGTGCTTAGTGTTATGGCTGTATTTTGTTTGGATGACATTCAATGAATTCAGTCATGACGGATAGGGTAGAATAGATTGATATTATGATAATATAATGATAGGAGTTTAAGAATATGAAAAAGATTATCGCATTCTTGCTTTTGTTCGGTCTGATGTCGACTGTTTCTTATGCACAGGATGACATGTATTATACACCGAAGAAAAAGGATAAGACAGAAGCTTCAGTTTTGTCTCAGTCAGAAAGTTCTGATGCACAGTCTGAAGAGATAGAAGACGTTTATGTGCCAGAAGGCAGTTATGAGGCTGTTCGTGATGTTGACGAATACAACCGTCACGGACCGTTCCAAAGCCAGTATTACGAGATATCTCAAGACTCTATTGCAAGCGATGTGATAGACTTCTCTCTTGGGACTCCTTCTGATACTACAGGCTTCTATTCAGAGGAATATTACGACCCAGAAGAAGATTATGACTGTAGTCGTCAGATGAGTCGCTTTGACGATTTCTATTGGTATGACCCGTGGTACACGTCTTACTGGTATGGTAGCCCTTATTATTACTGGTATGGTAGCCCATACTGGTATGCACGCTATGGCTGGTGGTATGACCCTTGGTATTATTCATGGCGTTACAACTGGTGGGGATATGGCTGGTATGGTGGTTATTATCACTATCCGCTGGTGTCTTATCGCCCGTATCGTGGATTTACCGGCACACGCAATCATGGCTTTGCAGGAGGTGCTGCAGGCGATTTCAGAGGAAGACGTGAAACTGCAAGCTCAAGAAGCAGCAGCAATCTAAGAGGTTATCGTGGAAATTCTCGTGACAATACCAGTGTAACACGTAACACTACACGAGAGAATTACAATCAGAACACCAACAGATTCAACTCTTCACAGAACCGTTCTTCATTCAGTAGAGGTTCATTCGGAGGCAGTTCTTTCGGTGGAAGCCGTGGCGGTAGCTTCGGTGGAGGTGGAGGCAGCCGTGGTGGAGGCGGTGGCTTCGGCGGTAGAAGATAATGTGTTCACGATAGATAGGCAATGGATATTTCTGGTGAAACAATCGGATATTATCTTTGCAAGACAAGAAAATACGCACTGAATAAAAATAATTTAAAGATTAGAATATGAAACGTTTAATATTTATATTTGCAGCGTCTTCACTGTTTCTGTCTACTTATGCACAGGAAACTTATGAGAATGCTAATATCGCTACAGAAGACTTGAACGGAACAGCCCGCTATGTAGGTATGGGTGGCGCTCTTGACGCTCTTGGTGCAGACATATCTACAATCGGCACAAACCCAGCAGGCATAGGTATGTTTCGCCATTCTACGGCAAACGTGTCGATTGGTATGGTATCACAGCAAGACGCCCAGAGTTTCGCAAACGGCAACAAGACGAACATGAGTTTCGACCAGGCAGGTTTTGTATATTCACGCAGAACAGGCAGAAACTCTTTTCTTAACGTAGCGTTCAATTATCACAAGAGCCGTAATTTCGACTACATTCTGTCAGCGTCAAATTCTCTCAACGGAGCTTCGCAGAACAAGCTGTCTTATATAAAGGGTGCAGCAGGAGTGTTTGATGTCAGCACAAACAATAACGGAACTGTATCGTCAAACTCAAACGCTTTCAGTCAGGTAGACTACCTATATTATAATGTATTGCTGCAGAACGCTGGCTCGGAAGGTTCATTCTATTACAACAATGCCTCAGGCTATGCCTTTGACCGTTCAAACACGGGCTATATAGGTGAGTATGACTACAATATCAGCGGCAACATAAACGACCGTGTATATCTCGGACTTACATTCGGAATCAGCGATGTTCATTACAAAGGCTATAGCGAATACACAGAGGCGCTTGTTGACGCAAACAACGGAAGTGTAGGAAGCGTTACTTTGGCTGACGAGCGCCGTATAACAGGAACAGGTTTCAATATCAAGGCAGGTGTGATAATTCGCCCTGTAGAGACATCTCCTTTCCGTATCGGACTCTCTATCGCAACGCCTACATGGTATGACCTTACCACAACCAACTACACCACATTGGTTAACAACTCTACAGTTGGAGCCTACGATTCTGGCTCTATAGGCGAGACATACGACTTCAAGCTTTACACTCCTTGGAAGTTCGGTTTCAGTCTTGGAACAACTGTTGCAAACTGTCTTGCTATCGGTGCAGGCTACGAATACTCTGACTATAGCAGTCTTGATAGCCGTATCAATACTGGTGGAGGCTATGACTGGTATTATGATTCATATTATGAAAACAGTTCAAGCGACGACAATATGAACCGTCACACAGAATACACGCTCAAGGGTGTAAACACAGTGAAAGTGGGACTTGAGTATAAACCGGAATCAAATTTCGCCATTCGCTTGGGTTATAACTATGTTTCCCCGATGTATCAGTCTGACGGTTACAAAGACGGAACGTTGAATTCTCCTGGCTCTTACTATGCGTCAGCAACAGACTATACCAACTGGAAATCTACCAACCGTATAACATGCGGCTTTGGATATAACGTCGGCAAGCTCTCTCTCGACCTTGCATATCAGTATTCAGTGCAGAGTGGCGACTTCAGCCCATTCGTAAACTATTATTCATCTGACAGCGCTGAAGACAATAATATCTGTGATGCAGTAAAGGTTGACAATAAGCGTCATCAGTTGCTCTTCACTCTCGGCTATCATTTCTGATAATCTGATTTCTCATATTAATATTTATTAGTTCCGTGTCGCCTTGACAACCAAGACGACACGTTTTTTTTATATTATTTTTATGTTGTAGAATTAAATGATTTCAGCCTGGTTGTTACAGCTTATATACCGTCGGAATTTAAACTAATTGAAATAAAAAATAATTTTGTAGTGATAGAAAAGGTTACCCTTAATACTCTTTTGTCATAAATAGCAAAACAGTATTCTTAGCATCCAATTTTGACGTACCCTATATCAAAAGCCGCCTTAAATTTAGTGAATAACGAATAGTGAAAAGTGAATAGCAATACCTTAAGTATAAACTATGATTTATAAAGTCAGAAGGTCTGATATCTGTTTCTGAAGGGCGCGGATCTGGGAGTCCTTCTCTTTGTTGC
>JAUNIZ010000247.1 GCA_030523165.1 Prevotellaceae bacterium | reverse complement strand
TTGAGCAAAAACAGCTAAATAAAACAATAAAAACATAAACACTGCACACGACATTTTATTAATAGTCGTCTAAAGAACGCTTATTCAGAAAATAAATGTGTAACTTTGCATAAGTAAAGCTGCATCTCGGCATAAATATAATCACAATGACAATGATGAACAATCAAGATACAATCTGCGCCATAGCAACGGCACAAGGAGGGGCAATAGGAATAATCAGAGTTTCGGGCAGCGATGCTGTCAACATCACTGACACGATATTCAAGCCCATAGGAAACGACAAGTCTCCGCTATCGCAACGCAAGCCATACACCATAACCTTCGGACACATCGTTGACACCGACGGCAGCGTTGTCGATGAAGTGCTCGTCAGCGTCTTCCGTGCACCTCATTCATATACGGGTGAAGATTCTACAGAAATATCTTGTCATGGCTCTGCATACATTCTACAGAAGACCATGCAGCTTCTTATTGGCGCTGGCTGCCGTTCAGCATTGCCAGGCGAATACACGCAGAGGGCGTTCCTCAACGGGAAAATGGATTTAAGCCAGGCTGAAGCCGTTGCCGACTTGATAGCGTCATCGTCTGAAGCAACCCACCGAATGGCAATGAACCAGATGCGTGGCTCGTTCAGCCGTGAACTGTCAAGACTTCGCGACGAACTGCTGCATCTCACGTCTCTCATGGAACTTGAACTCGATTTCTCCGACCATGAGGAACTTGAGTTTGCCGACAGAACAGAACTCTCGGCTATCTCTGCCCAAGTGGAAAACATCATTGACAAACTCGTAAAGTCGTTCTCGCTCGGTAACGCTCTCAAATCAGGCATTCCCGTTGCCATCATCGGCGAAACCAACGTAGGCAAATCAACGCTGCTCAACGTTCTTGTAGGTGAAGACAAGGCCATAGTAAGCGACATTCATGGCACTACACGCGACATAATAGAAGACACCATAAACATTGACGGCACCGTGTTCCGCTTCATCGACACAGCTGGAATACGTGAAACAGACGACACTATAGAGAATCTCGGCATAGAACGAACATTCCTCAAGCTAAGCCAGGCAGAAATTGTATTATGGATGATTGACGCCACACAAGCGGAAAAACAGATAACCGAACTGGCTGCAAACTTATTGCCACGATGCAAGGACAAGACGCTTATTGTTACAATAAACAAGTCAGACCTTACAGAGTCTTCATCGTCAAACGAATCAGAAATCAAGGCATGCCTATCCAATGCCCTAACCTATTTATATAATGACGGCACAATGTCTCCTGACTCGATTAAAGGCATGCACGTTGTATCAATATCTGCAAAGAGCAACATCAATATCGACACGCTCAGACGTCTGCTCCTGTCATCGTCTGCCCTACCCGACTACAGCAACAACGACGTCATTGTAAACAATCTGCGCCACTACAACGCGCTCAAGTCAGCGCTTGAATCCATACACCGTGTACAAGACGGCATCGTCACCAATCTGCCATCCGACCTCATCAGTCAAGACCTCCGTGAATGTCTGCATTACCTCGGAGAAATAACAGGTGGGGAGATTTCGTCACAAGAAACGCTTAACAACATTTTCTGTCACTTTTGCATCGGTAAATGATGACCTAAATTACCCTGAATGCACCCCGAAAGTCAGATAAATAACTTTCGGGGTGCAGTTTGATTCACACTATTGTTTTACACCAAGCCGGTCATTATATTTTGGTAAGACATACCCTCAGAAAATAACTGTCAACAACTGTCAACTGTCAACTTTTTACGTTACCGTTATCCACATGGCTTATCGAAAACGTTCGCTTTCGCGCACCTTTTCTCGCCATGACAATGCTCAAGCAAGCTTGGCATTATTCATTTGGCTTATCGAAAACGTTCAAGTTCCATAGACATTGCTGTATGTTAGTTTACGATAAACGCCTTTTGCTATTAGTTCCACATATTTTCTGTGTTTCCACTGGCTTAGCATTTCTGTTGTTCCTCTTTCGCTCTTTCCCTGCGAAAGTCTTACCCTTACCACGTCTTCACGTGTAAACTCGTCTGGCAACATTTCAAGCATGTTGCGAGGGCCTCTGTTCTGCTGTGTTGTGCTGCATGCTGGCTCATTCTCTGCGTTTTCTATTGCGCTGCCGAAGAAAGCTATCTTGCACCATAGGTCATACTGAAGGCTCCAGCGAATGAAATCGTCAAACGTTTCATCCCACTTCTTGCCGTTTGCAACATATAGCACACATGCCTTCAGCCATGCTATTACCAAGGCACGGAACGAAAGATTGTCATACACCCGGCTCTGCGACAGACGGGCGAACTCGGCACACTCTTCTTTCAGACGTCTTGCAAGACTGAAGGCTTCGTTGCATATCACTCTTCCGCTTGCCTTGCACAGGTTGTCGATATATGGTTTAAGCTGTTTCTCGAACTTCGTGTCATACTCGCCATATTCGGGAATGTCGGCTCCGATTTCCATTTCGGGTATTGTGCAGAAGTTTATTCGGCTGATAGGTCCGTCGGTCAGCACACGCGCGAAATATTCCCTACCTTTCTTGATTGTCGTCGAGGCGTTCCAGTTGAAGCGAATCTGCACCTTCTCCGTTACCGACTGCGTTCCCACACGCGTCTGACCGTAGCGGTTGTTAGGGTCGAACGCAAGACACATGATTTGGAACTGCTGATTGCTGTTTCCGCTACCCTTCAACGCGTTAAACTGGTCTATCTCGTTCATTCTTGTGTAAAGGAAATGTCCGTCTGCTTCTGCCGTTCTCATCACGAAAGCAGGGTTAGTCATGTCGGGGTCAATCTCCTGTATAATCAAGCCGTCTGGGCGCTGACGCTTGTCCTTGTTGGAGCCTTTCGAGTTTACTTCGTTCTTCCACTCTCGCTCACGTCTTAGGTTTTCTTCGTCACGCTTGCGAATGTCTGCCATGATATAGTCAATCGGCTCGGTTATACAGCCTTTTCCTGCTCCTGTGCCAGCCATTAGCACGTTCATCAGAGTTGCTTCGTGTTCCTTGTTGTCGATATATTTGAATCTTACTCTGTGCAAGTGGGCAGCCAATGAAGGAAACACAGCGTGGGCAACGGCAGGCTTGTAAATATCGGGAGTTCTCGACACAAGCAGTTTTATTAATGGTGGCAGTTTCTTCGGCATTTCGGGTGGTGTGGAGATTTCCTCTTCTTGAATTGTTTCCTCTCCGATTGCCTTTGATATTGCCTTCTTCATTTCTTTTGGAGTTGAGCAGAATTTCGATGCACAAGCAGAGTGTATCAGGCTCTTCATCTCCGTTTCTTCAAGCCCATAGCGTGGCATCACCCTGAGCATCTGCGCTTCGTCATTGTCTGTGATGTAACGCAAGTGGGAAGCAAGTTTGTGCAGCTTTGTGTTGCGCTCTCCCTTTTCTGGCTCACCTCCTGTTACCTCAAACCATGCCTTTATAATGTCGCTATAGGGTATGCCCTTGAAACACTCGTCATTCACGCTTGTGTTTTCGCTTGTAGCGTCATTTTCTTCGCTCTGCTGAACGTTCTGTTCTTCATTGAATAACGCTTCCGCATCGTCAACTTCCAACGGCTCAACCTCGCTGAAAAGCCTTTCGTTGTCAATATAAATTATGTAGCTTCGTGGCACAGCAAACGAGCATCGTGCATAATCCTTCACGCACTCGTCATAACTCTTGTCGCCTAACTGATGAGACATCCACTTCTGCGCCTGTGCAAGATTCATTCCCTTTGGCATTATGAAGAACAATCGAAGGCCTTCGCCCGAAGGGGTAACATGAGCCAATACCACGCCCAGAAGTTCCTCAATTCCCTTGATTTTCTTCTCATAATATCCACGTGGGTCATTGATGTGGTCAATGTCATATATCGACAAACCGCTAGGCACAGCATCATCGTTCTTTCTCCTTCCGTTCCTGAACGTTGCATGAGGTGTGAACACAGGCAGTTGTTTCTTCTGCTCTGCCTTATACGTGTCGTAGTCTTCCTTCGACATCTCGCCCCTACGCATCTTCTCCAAAGCGTCTTCAAGTTCAGCGCACACTCTCGCCACCAAAGGCGAATCTATCGTCTTTTCGAACAAGTCAGAGGTGCATTCCCGCACCTTCTGACTCTTTACGTTATCGCTTATTCCAAACATATAATTTTTTTAGATTTAGTAAATTAATAATTATGAATCCACAAGACTAATCGTCCTGATAAGAATCAACAAGGCTAATGTTTCTGTCCCCGAAGGGGGCAAACCTCTGTAACCGCATGCAAGCGATAG
>JAUNIZ010000022.1 GCA_030523165.1 Prevotellaceae bacterium | reverse complement strand
CCCGTGGTATGGTTTGGCAAGCTTATATCCATTGGTGAACGAAAACTGAATCATGGCTCATGGCGTCGTCTTAAAGGCGCAGTCCTTGCTGTTGTCCTTATTCTTTTCGTTTATTTTACAGCTTTTTTCATTCTCAATACACTAGAGAGCGTTTGCCTTCCCTTGGCTTTGTTGCTCAAGACACTGCTTGTCTTCTATTGTCTTGCAGGCACTACACTGGTCAGAGAAGTGCGTGATGTGTTCCTTGCCCTTGACGTTTCGTTGGACAAAGGACGCGTTCAAGTCTCGCGAATAGTAGGCCGCGATACATCAAGACTCAACGAGAACGAGGTAAAGAAGGCAGCCCTAGAGACTCTTGCAGAGAATCTTAGCGATGGCGTGGTGGCTCCCTTGTTCTGGTATTTGTTGCTTGGCTTGCCTGGAATGCTTGCCTATAAAATGATTAATACACTAGATTCCATGATTGGATACCGTACTGAACGATATAAACGCTTTGGTTTCTTCGCCGCCAAAATAGACGATATATCCAATTATCTACCTGCTCGTATAACCGCAATACTTATGGTCTTTGTCTCATTGCGCCCATCTTTACTAATGTTTGTAGCACGGAATGGAAGACTGCACGCTAGTCCAAACAGCGGCTATCCAGAATCTGCTCTTGCAGGAATACTCAATTGTCGCTTTGGCGGAGGCCATTTCTATTTCAACGAATACATATATAAACCATTTATAGGAACTAACGAACGCGTTCTTGAAATGACAGATATGCAAAAGGCAATAACCATCAATCGCCGTGTGGAATACGCCATGCTGATTCTTGTCATACTATTCCTCCTCGTCGCATCCGCCCCTGCTATATAGCCGACAAATATTTACCCAACATTATTCACACCACCTTTCCACGTCATTTATATAGTCTGTCCACGTCGCATCCACCCCTGCTATATATCCGACAAATATCTCCCTCATCCTGTTTTTGTCCTTTTTTTTATTCCTTCCATTATTGTCTTGATGATTGATTTTACTGTTCAAACAGTTCTGCAAACCTAGCTTCAAATATCTATAAAATGCTGCAACATGATAAAAACATAAATTTATTTTTGGTTATTCAATAAAAAGAATGTACCTTTGCAAAAGTTTTCGATGACGATGTCATAATGTTTCAATTTGCAATACAGCATTCAAGCATTTTTGATTAATGTCATCTCAAACTGTCTAAGCGCCTGTGGCGGAATTGGTAGACGCGCTAGACTTAGGATCTAGTGGCTCATGTCGTGTAGGTTCGAGTCCTATCAGGCGCACAATAAAAATCCGTAACTGTCTGATTATCAGTAGTTGCGGTTTTTTTGTTTTTCAAGACTGGTCACCAGTTGGTCACATTTCTCGTTTTTGAAGCTATACACAATCCACTTCTGTATATTAGTAACTAATGTAAATTCATCGAACTCACGTTAGTTACGTTTTTCGGTGTTTTTGTACAAATTCACAGACAATGGTATATTTTGCTATGGAAAATATGGGTTTAAATACTTAATTTTGCATCAAAAATAAAATACATAATCATGAAAATCGTTTTATCATTGGCACTATTGCTATTTGGAGTTGTCTCCTTTGCACAGACAAATGACCCTCTTGAAGGCAAGAGAATAGGTGTGTTAGGTGACAGCTATGTGAAGAACCACAAACGAGTCGTAGAAGAAACCTGGCATTACAAAATGGCCAAGCGCCACAACATGATATATTATAATTATGGGCGCAACGGAAATTGTATATCTATAGACCTAAAAAATGGGGACCTGCTATGTATAAAATGTATAAGGACATGACGGATTCACTTGACTATGTTGTGGTGATAGTAGGGCATAATGACAGTTCAAAGCTTGACTCAATCGGAATAGACACATTCAGAACGAGGCTTTCTTAACAATGCAGGGCATGACCGTTTCTTGCCTGTGGCGGAAAAATTCATAATGGAACATTAATATTTAAAACATAAAAACATAATTCATGAAAGCAATAAACAATATAATCTTGACGACTTTCTTCGCTATGCCGTTGGCAATATCTGCAGCAGAAGAAAAGATGAACTTTGACATGACAGGACAGATTCCAGTGTATACAGACAGTATAGGTTATGGATATGACGTAAACGTAAACACTAGAGAGAAAGACGGACCGTTCTATTTCTCTGTAAAAGTTCCTGACGGAAACTATAAGGTAACCGTTGAACTTGGTTCGAGAAAGCATGAAGCCATTACTACCGTCAGGGCAGAATCAAGAAGGCTTATGGTAGAGAACTGCAAGACAAAGAAGAAAGAAACACAGACTTTTTCTTTTATTGTAAACAAGCGTTCACCATATATTGACGATAAGAAAAGCGTCAGACTGAAAGAGCGCGAAAAGGATTATCTTAACTGGGACAATAGACTTACACTTGAATTCAATGGAGTAATGCCTGCCGTAAAATCAATTACGATAGAGCCAGACACTACAGCAAGAACAATCTTTCTTTGCGGAAACTCTACCGTAGTAGACCAGAACAATGAGCCATACGCAAGCTGGGGACAGATGATAACCCGCTGGTTCGGAACAGAGATAGCCATATCTAACCATGCGGAAAGCGGTCTTACGGCAGGTTCTTTCCTTGCTGGAAACAGGTTAGACAAGGTTCTTGCAATGATGCATGAAGGCGATTACGTGTTCTGCGAGTTCGGTCATAATGACCAAAAAGAAAAGTACCCAGGTTCAGGAGCATGGTATAACTTCCAGTTCAACTTGAAAAAGTTTGTTGATATGGTAAGGGCAAAAGGTGGAAATATTGTCTTTCTGACTCCTACTCAACGTAGAAGATGGGATGATACAAATACAAAGATAGTGGAAACTCACGGTGATTACCCTGACGCAATGAGAGATGTGGCACGTAGAGAGAACGTTCCTGTGATAGAACTGCATGACATGACTCGCATATTCTTTGAAACTTTAGGATATGAAGACAGCAAACGTTCACTTGTTCACTATCCTATGGGAACATTTCCTGGCCAGAAAAACGAATTGGCAGACAATACCCACTTTAATCCTTATGGCGCATACGAAGTTGCGAAAATGGTTGTCATGGGCATGAAACAGAACAATATGGATATAACCAAGGCATTGAGAAGCGAATGGAAAGACTTTAATCCTGCTTCTCCAGATGACTTTAATACATTTGTATGGTACCCGGCACCGTTGCGAGACGCTACAAAGCCAGACGGTAACTAATAATATAATGTATAATAAAGGAATGTCAACAAATAGTTTAGAGCAATGAAAAATAACATTATTATATATATATGCCTCTTGTTTTGCGCGGCATATAGCATAAATACGAATGCCAAAGCATTGAACGACTTGACTATTTATGACGGTTCAAAGCCTGTAAGCTATAAGATTTGTACAGAGCATGACCCCGTTGTAGATATTGCCCTTGATATGTATAACGGTGATATGTCAGACGTTACGGGAAAGGGTATAGTAGAAAAAGGCAACGGAACCATACGTCTGTATCAGGCAAACCGAATGAGTTCAAAAGACTTGAAAAGCCTTCAAAAGAAAGGAATACCTGTAGAAAAAGTGGCTGATGCAATGGATGCTTTTTGCATTAAAGTCATTGAAGGAAAGGTTTTCGTGGTAGGAAACAATGGCCGTGGCGTTGCTTACGGCTTGCTTGAACTATCGCGCCAAGCTGGTGTATCGCCTTGGAAATGGTGGGGAGACGTTGTTCCGCAAAGGAAAGAAAGCATTGTTATGCCTTCTGGCTATGAGAAAACGGAGTCGCCTTCTGTTGCATATCGTGGCATCTTTATCAACGATGAAGACTGGAGCCTGAGAAACTGGGCTTGCGAAACGTTTGAAAAGAACGGCTTCGGGCATATAGGTCCAAAGACTTACAAGAAAATATACCAGCTGATGTTACGCTTAAGAGCTAACACTATATGGCCTGCAATGCACGAAGGCACAATACCTTTCTTTATGATAGAAGGCAATAGTCAGATGGCTGACAGTTGCGGAATTATCGTCGGCTCTTCACATTGTGAACCTTTGCTTAGAAACAATATAGGCGAATGGGATAAGGAAAAGCGTGGAGCGTATAACTTTATCACTAACCGCGATGAGGTTTTGGATTATTGGTCTGAACGTCTGGCAGAGGTAAAAGGCAAGGAAAAGATGTTTACTATCGGCATGAGAGGCATACATGACGGTGCTATGGAAGGCGTCAAGACACTGGAAGAAAAGACAAATGGCTTGCAGCAAGTAATAGATAACCAGCGCATTCTTCTTAAGAAATATATAAATAAGGACCTGACAAAGGTTCCGCAAGTGTTCATTCCTTATAAGGAAGTGCTGCAGATTATGGAGAACGGGCTAAATGTTCCTGATGACGTAACGTTGATGTGGTGTGATGACAATTATGGATATATGACTCGTCTGAGCGATTCCATGCAGCAGAAACGTAGTGGTGGCGCAGGTGTATATTATCATCTTAGCTATTGGGGAAGGCCTCATGACTATCTCTGGCTTACCACTACACAGCCAGGACTGATATACAAAGAAATGAAAGAAGCATACGACCACAATGTGAAAAAGCTTTGGCTTGTGAACGTACATGACCCTAAAGCTGCTGCTTATGACCTTTCTTTGTTCCTTGACATGGCATGGAATATAGACGCAATAGACGGAAACAATATACAAAAACATCTTGAAAACTGGCTGTCTCAACAGTTTGGAACTGAAGCAGGAAAGGAATTGCTGCCGATAATGACAGAGTTCTACAGGCTTACTTCAATACGTAAGCCAGAGTTTATGGGCTGGTCACAAGTAGAATTGAACAAGAAGGTTGTATATAGAGGGCGTTCCCAGGCAATAGATACAGAGTTTAGCACGTCTGCATTCGGCAATGAACTGGAGCGTTATCTTGCACAATACCAGGCAATAAGCAAGAAGATAGATAACATAAAGGGTATGATTCGCCCTGAGTTGCATGATGCTTACTTTACGGCAATAGAATATCCAGTCAACGCATCTTATGCAATGGCACGCAAGATGCTTGAAGCACAGATGGCACGTTCATATTGCATGGGCAATGGAGATAGTCAGTTGGCAGACCGCAAAAACGCAGCATTGCCACATGCAAAGGCAAGTATGAATGCGCAAAAGGAAATACAGGAACTGACAGAACATTACAACAAGAACGTAAGCAATGGCAAGTGGAACGGCCTAATGGATAATTCTCCGCGTGACCTTCCTGTATTCAATACACCTTCATTGCCTTTATTGCCTGACCTAAATGATGCACATGTCGACACTGAATATAAGAACAATGATTATGCAATAGGCAACTCTGCCATTGTGCGCAATGCGTGCGATTATGAAAAACTTGGCTATGGAGGCGAGACAGTAGAGATGTTAGGGCATAGCATGAAAGCCGTTTCTTTGCCTAAAGGTGGCTCTGTCGAGTATGAATTCACTACAGAGAAAGATGGAGACGCTACACTTTACATTGCCCTGATTCCTACTCAGGCAAACGATAGCGGCGATATACGTTTCTCGGTTTCTATAGACGGAAGCGAGCCAACGGTATATTCTTTGAAAGAAGAGTTTCGTTCAGAGACGTGGAAGAAGAATGTTCTTAGAGGTCAGGCAATACGCACCTTGCCTTTAAAGCTAGACAAGGGCAAGCATAAACTTACGGTAAATGCCATAGACGCGCATATTATACTTGACCAGTGGATGGTAGACTTCGAAGCAAAGCGCAATTTCTATGTATTCCCGATAGAGAGTGCATTGAACAAATAGTTGTATTCTTAGATAAAATCAACCCATATAGTTTTGACTATAACTTTGTTTTTCATTCTCCCAAGCCATTAGTTTGGCTTGGGAGTTTTGCATTATAGCTATTCATTTCATTTGGCATGCGAATTATGCTATATGCATTTACATATAATAAAGCATAGCTTTACGCCCACGAAAGCATAGTTTTCTTTACCGTAAAACTATGCTTTCCTTATGCATGAATATTGTGTTGAATTTTTCAGCTATTATCGGAAAACGTTCTTGCCAGAAGAAATCAGTGTTGATGTATAGGCACAGATGATGCAAATGGGACGCTCAAAGTTCTATGGAAAGATGAAAGAAATGTATGGTGTTTCACCTAACAAGTTTATTGTAAATGAACGTATGAAGTTGGCTGCTGAACTATTGCTGGAAGGCAAATATAATGTAGCGGAAGTAAGTATAAAGGTCGGAATGATGGATCCTTCACACTTCAACAAGAGTTTCAAGGCTAAATATGGTGTGCCTCCGAGCAAATACAAAGGTTAATATGGCATATCTATGAACATGTTTGATTGTTAATATAATGTTAAATACTAAGGCATGTATTAATGATCGGTTAATGTTTTGTAATTTCGCACAATTTTAAATGATGAATAAATGAAAAAACAGACCAAGGCAATTCATACGCAGTTCCAGAATAAGGATGCATATAACTCGCTTAGTATGCCTGTATATCATACAGCAGCCTATGAATTTGATAATGCCAGCGATATGGCAGACGCTTTTTGCGGTAGGACAAACGCTCCTGATTATTCACGTGTGATGAATCCTACTGTTACTTTCTTTGAAAATAAGGTTAAGTCTCTTACAGGTGCGGAAGAAGTTATCGCCCTAAGTTCAGGTATGGCTGCTATCAGCAACACCTTGCTTGCCGTAGCTTCTACAGGCAAGAATATCGTTTCATCACGCCATTTGTTTGGTAATACATATTCGCTTATAGCAGGTTCATTGCTGCGTTTCGGTGTAAAACCAAAGTTGTGCGACTTGACAAATATAGAAGAAGTCGCTAATGCAGTTGATGAAAACACATGTTGTATATTCCTTGAGATTATAACAAACCCTCAGATGGAAGTAGCTGATCTTGAGGCTTTGGGACGTATAGCACATGAGAAAGGCATTCCGTTGATAGCAGATACGACATTGATTCCATTCACAGAATTCAGTGCTCATGACTTAGGCGTAGATATAGAAATTGTATCTAGCACCAAATATCTGTCTGGTGGCGCCACATCTTTAGGTGGTCTTGTAATTGACTATGGTACGTGTGCCGGTTTCGGAAAGCGTATGCGTATGGAGATGTTGTTTAATTTTGGCGCTTACATGACACCTCATGCCGCATATATGCAGACTATTGGACTGGAAACGCTTGATGCGCGTTATCGTGTTCAATCAGCGAATACTCTTGCGCTTGCAAATAAACTTCGTACAGTTCCTGCAATAAAGAACGTGAATTATGTAGGGCTTGAAGACAACCCATATCATGAATTGGCAAAGAAGCAATTTGGCAATACTGCAGGCGCAATGATAACTATCGACCTTGAAGACAAGGAAACTTGTTATCGTTTTATCAATAACTTGAAACTTATACGACGTGCTACCAATCTCTTTGACAGCAAGACTTTGGCTATACATCCAGCAAGTACAATCTTCGGAAACTTTACTGACCGTCAGCGTCAGAGCATGGATGTTCTTGACACAACAATACGTTTGTCTATAGGTTTAGAGGATGTTGATGACTTGTTTGAGGATATAAAACAAGCGACAGAATAACGGAAAAGTAGAATAGAAGGATAAGACTTGCCCTGTATTCTTTTACAGGACAAGTCTTATTTCATTGTCGCTTATTGTAATAAGGCGTCGTTTGTAGAGGTCGCCTACCGCCTTTTTGAAATTTTTCTTGCTTACTTGGAACTGGTTATATATATCTTCCGCAGGGCTTTTGTCTGTCAATGTGCAAACGCCACCGTTGTCTTTGATATATTGAAGTAATATCTCGCTGAATTCTACGGTCATCTTGCGCCCCGTAGGTTGCAGTGTAACGTCTATCTTTCCGTCTTCTCTTACAACGTCAATATACCCTTTCATGCGGTCACCAGTATGTATATTCTTGAATATCTGGTCCTTATAGACAAGCCCAGGATATTGGTTGTCAATAATAACCTTAAAGCCAAGGTCTGTTTTTTGCCATATTAGCAGTTCCACTTCATCGCCATGACGATAGTCTGGAATGTCGTTATTGAAGTAGCGTTCTATCTTTGCCGAGGCTGCAATGCGGTAGCTTTCACCGTCAAGATGCACGTGTACGATATAGTATTTGTCCACTTCCATCTTCATTTTCTGCTCGCGGAACGGACAGAAAAGGTCTTTCATCAGTCCCCAATCAAGGAATGCACCGTATTCATTTACCCATGCCACTCTCAGATAAGCGAAGTCACCTACCTTGGCAAATGGTGTTAGAGTGGTAGCAACAAGGCGTTCCTCGCTGTCCAGATATAGGAAAACGTCAAGCTTGTCGCCTGGTTTGCAGCCTTCAGGCACATAACGCTTGGGGAGTAGAACCTCTCCCATGTCACTGCCGTCAAGGTAGATGCCGAAATCAACCTCCTTGACTACTATCATGTTATTGTAATCTCCGAGTCTTAACATTGTTCTGTATCGTTTGTTGTTTCCGTTGACGGTTGTTCCTCAATGATAGTTTCGTTAGCAACATCCTCAGTGTTTTCAGTTGCTATATCTTCGTTTTCATCAACAATAGACGTTTCTTCTGTTTCTGAAGAACGGGTTATTTCCAATAAACCGTCTTTCATTGAGATTGTGCGATCAGTTATCTTTGCAAGATTCTCATCGTGTGTTACGATAACGAATGTCTGTCCGAACTTGTCTCTTAAGTCAAAGAACAGCTGGTGCAGTTCATCCTTGTTCTTGGAATCAAGACTACCAGACGGTTCGTCTGCAAGTATTACCGCAGGGTTGTTAACCAATGCTCGTGCAACGGCAACTCTTTGCTTCTCACCTCCGGAAAGCTCGTTTGGCTTATGGCTTGCGCGGTCTGTCAATCCCATGAACTCTAATAGTTCCTTTGCTCTGCTCTTTGCTTCGCTTTTTGATTTCCCTGCAATGAAAGCAGGAATCATTATGTTTTCTAGTGCAGAAAACTCTGGTAAAAGCTGATGAAACTGGAATACAAAGCCTATGTGTTGATTGCGAAACTCTGCAAGTTTGCTTGCGTTTAGCTTGCGCACATCAATGCCGTCAACCGTAATTTCTCCGCTGTCAGGGCGGTCGAGTGTTCCTATTATCTGAAGCAATGTTGTCTTTCCTGCACCGCTTGGTCCTACGATGCTGACTACTTCACCTTTATTAATATGCAGGTCTATACCTTTCAATACCTGCAAAGAGCCGAAACTCTTGGTTATTCCTTTTATATCTATCATTGTTTATTCTATACTTTCATTTTCTTTCTAATCCATGCAAGGAGAACGTTGTATGCACTACGCTGTTCGTGATGCTGCGGTTCTGCAAATGTCATTGTATCAATAGAGTCACCGTATTGGTCAGGGAATATTATCATAATGCTCTTGCCAGAGAAGAATTGTGTTATCTCGTCTGGCAGGCGTTCAAGCGCCAGCTTATAGGAAACGGTTCCCTTTCTTGCCGTAACTACAACAAACAGATGGTCTTCGCTAATGCTTGAAGCAAGTTTAGGAAGTTCGTTCCAATGTGCCATGAGCGTGTATTCTGTTCTTACGTTAGGGTGTCTGTTCTGGACATATTCCTTTATTAAATCAAGTGTTTCCTGCTTTCCGTGGAACTGGATACGGCATTCAAGATTGGAAGCAAGACGGGAAAGGCGTTCAAGCCAGCGGTAGAAACCAGGCTCAAACTCTGCTCTTGAAGGCACTGCTACTTGTATTCTTCTTAGCGTATTCAGCGGTTGCACACATCGGGCAAGTATAATCTGACGGTTAAGACCGTTGAAAAGGCTTTGTATAAACTCTCCCCAAAAGCGTTTTGACACTTCCTTATGGATATGCATACCCATAATTATTTCAGAAGCATTGTACTCTTTGAATGCGTGTTTTATGCCGTTTGCAATGTTTGTCGCTATTCTTACCTGCGTCTGCATCCTTACGTCTGCAGCGCTAGCTTGTCTTGTAAGTTTCTCTAAAAGAGCCTTTCCGCGTGATTGATATGCGAGTCTTGATTCATCGTCAAATACAACGTTAAGGCCTACAAGCCCGCGATTGAGCTTCTGATTACGCATCAGAATAGCGATATTCAGTAGTGTTTCAGCCGTTTCCGGGTATTTTACCGGCATCAGAATCTTTTCGTCATCACCTTGTTCCTTGTTGTCTCCGTTAAGAGAACTCTCTTTCAGCACAATGTCTTGTGATGCTTTTTCTGTTACCAATGAACCGATTACGCATGTGAAAAGTATCATCATTACCACACCGTTCAGCATATCGTCGTTCATAAGGAATCCTCCTCCTTCGACTTTCAGCTTTATTCCGACCATGACAATGGCAATACTGCCTGCTGCATGTGCCGATGTTAGTCCGAACATCATGTGTCCATGCGATACGGGAATGCGCAGTCCGTATGAAGTAATATATGCCGCAATCGCCTTTCCGAATGTTCCGAAGAATACGAAACAGAACACAATAAGCGCTGTATGCCAACCTGTGAACAACACTCGCATGTTGATTAGCATACCAACACCTATAAGGAAATATGGAATGAACAATGCATTTCCGATAAACTCTATACGGTTCATCAGTGGCGATACGTGCGGAATATATCTGTTAAGTATAAGTCCTGCATAGAAAGCACCGAACACTCCTTCTATGCCAAGCATCTCTGAAGCTGCTGCAGTAAAGAACATGATGCTCATAATGAATATGTATTGCATCACGGCATCCGAATAACGGCGCAGAAACCAGCGTGTTATGCGGGGTATAATTATAGCTCCTCCTACTACAAGAACAGCGAATTTCAGGATAAATACAATCCAGAAGCCTATGCCAGTGCCGTTGTTGAATGCTCCTACGACGGCTGCAAGAACAACGAGAGCGAATGTCAGTGATATCATAGATGCCCCTACGCACATCGTTACGCTTGAGTGTTTCTGCAAACCGTATTTACATACGATAGGGTAGGCTATGAGAGTATTTGAGCCCATTATGCTTCCGAGCAACAAAGACGCAAGCGGAGAATATCCTAGAATATATACACACGAGAGATATACCATTAAGAACGGTATGAAGAATGTTAGCAATCCAAAGCCTACAACCTTTGGTCCGTTGCTTTTCAAGCCTTGCATGTCTATCTCAAGTCCTGCAAGAAACATGATATAGAATAGTCCTACCTTTCCGAAAAGTTCAAAGCTGCTGTCTCGTTCAAGCACATTAAAGCCGTATTGACCTATAAGTACACCGGCAAGAACCATTCCGATGATATGCGGAATGCGTAGCTTTCCCATTATGATAGGCGCAAACAGAATAATGCATAGCACCAAGAAAAATATCAGTGTAGGGTTAGTTATCGGAAAGTATTGAGATATATCTGGCATCTTGGATGTTGACAAATTAATTGGTTTTGACCGTTTCGGCAAGCCAAGCCCACCGTTGTTGTATTTTTGGTCATTATATTTAATTCTTATGCAAAGGTGCAAAAAAAATATCAAAATTGCGATAAATACTGCGAAAAGTTGTAATTTTGCACCGCAATAACATTGATTTATAATAAAAAGAAGGATGAAAGTAGCAATTGTAGGTGCGAGTGGAGCTGTTGGACAAGAGTTCCTTCGCGTTCTTTCAGAGAGAAATTTCCCGTTAGATGACCTTGTTTTGTTCGGCTCAGAACGCTCTGCAGGCAAGAAATATACATTCAAGGGAAAGGAATATGAAGTTAAGCTGTTGCAGCATAATGATGATTTCAAGGATGTAGACATAGCCTTTACGTCAGCTGGTGCTGGCACTTCAAAGGAATTTGCCGAAGATATAACCAAGTATGGTGCTGTAATGATAGACAATTCAAGCGCATTCCGCATGGATGATGATGTGCCTTTGGTTGTGCCAGAGTGTAATGCTGAAGATGCTCTTAATCGCCCTCGCGGCATTATAGCCAATCCTAACTGCACTACAATCATGATGGTTGTTGCGCTCAAACCATTGGAAAACCTGAGCCATATTCGTCGAATCCATATTGCAAGCTATCAGAGTGCGAGTGGCGCGGGTGCTGCTGCTATGGCAGAACTGCAGCAGGAATATCAGGAAATCATAGAGGGAAAACCTGTTACTGTTAAGAAATTCCCTCATCAATTGGCATATAACGTAATACCTCAGATTGATGTTTTCCAGCCTAACGGCTATACTAAAGAGGAGATGAAGATGTTCAACGAGACACGCAAGATTATGCATAGCGATGTGAAATGCTCTGCCATGTGTGTGCGTGTATCGTCTTTGCGTGCTCATTCTGAGTCTGTTTGGATTGAGACAGAGCGTCCTTTGAGCGTTGAAGAGGCACAGAAAGCTATTGCAGCTGCTCCTGGTGTTACCCTTGAAGACGACCCTTCAAACCTTGTTTACCCTATGCCGTTGGATACAGCAGGCAAGGATGACGTTTACGTTGGCCGTGTCCGTAAGGATCTGGCAGATGAAAACGGTCTTACATTCTGGCTTAGCGGCGACCAGATTCGCAAGGGTGCTGCCCTCAATGCAGTGCAGATCGCAGAATATCTCATTAAGGTAGGCAACGTCAAATAATAGTTTCTCTATTTGTAGAGGCAATATAAACAATGCGCCCTGAATAGATTTCCATGTCTATTCAGGGCGCCATTGTTATTATAAAGAATATGTATATATATAATAAGGTGTATGTTTAGAACTGCCTGCACTTAGTCGTTGCTCTTCACTTTATATTCTTCAATGTTTCTGAAGCCGTTAAGGAACGTCTTCGCATCCATGCGTTTCTTGCCGCTTAGCTGAATTTCGTCAAGCTGAAGCCAGCAGTTTCGTGTAGCTATCAGCAGCTTATTGCCGAAAATCATAATCTCTCCGCACTCTTTGCCGTTGCATGGAATCATCGCCTTTGTTGTCTTGAACACCTTCATAACGGTAGTTTTGCCGTCAGGAGATATAAGGTTTGTCCATGCTCCAGGGTATGGAGAAAGCCCACGAACGAAGTTGTAGATGTTGTCAGCGGTATCGTTCCATTTTATTTCGCATGTTTCCTTGAATATCTTTGGCGCAAGATGAAGCTCGTCACCTGTCTTTATCATTTCTTCTTGTGGTAGAGTTTCTACATGTCCGTTGCCTTCGATTATCTTGTCAATCGTGTTGATTGCAATCTCAGCACCTAAGAACATCAGGCCGTTATATACATCTTCAACATTGTAATCTTCCTTTATTTCAAAAGGTTTCTGCATTATTATCCTGCCTGTATCAATGTCATGGTCAAGGAAAAAGGTAGTTACTCCTGTCTGTTTCTCGCCGTTTATCACTGCCCAGTTAATAGGAGCTGCACCACGATATTGCGGAAGAAGCGCTGCATGAACGTTGAATGTTCCGTATTCAGGCATTGCCCATACTATTTCAGGCAACATTCTGAATGCCACAACTACTTGCAGATTAGCTTCGTAGCTGCGCAGTTGTTCTATAAATTCAGGGTCTTTCATCTTCTCTGGTTGCAATACAGGCAAGCCTTTCTCTATCGCATATTGCTTTACGGCAGGCGCTTGGAGAGTGTCCTGATGCCTTCCTACAGGTTTGTCTGGTTGTGTTACCACAGCGACAACGTTATATTCGTCTTCTACAAGACGACGTAACGTCTCTACTGCAAATTCAGGTGTACCCATGAATATTATCCTTAAATCTTTTTTTTCCATATCTTTTTACATTAAAATGAATTATTCTTGAAGCATAGTTCTCTATTGAACGTTATAGCTCCTTATACTCTTTATGCTAATACTAATTATTATTCTACTGTAACAGACTTAGCCAGATTCCTCGGCTGGTCTACGTTCAAGCCTTTCTCAACGGCTACATGATAGGCGATAAGCTGCAGAGGAATTGACGACAATAGCGGTGCAAGAGGCGATAGGGTAGAAGGAACCTCTATGCTTGCCTCTGCTATCTTCTTTATAGCTTCTTCTCCTTCGGTCACTATAGCTATTATTCTTCCGTTGCGTGCCTTTACTTCCTGTATGTTGCTGAGTATCTTTTTATAAAGCTGGTGATGGGTTGCAACAAAGACAACAGGCATGTTCTCGTCGATAAGGGCAATAGGCCCGTGTTTCATTTCTGCAGCAGGATAGCCCTCTGCGTGTATGTAACTTATCTCTTTTAGCTTCAAAGCTCCTTCCAATGCTACAGGATAGTTGAAGCCACGCCCCATGTAAAGGGCATTCTGAGCGTATGTCAGTGTGCGTGCAATGCCCTTTATCTCATCGTTTTTCTCCAATACGGTCTTTATCTTGTCAGGGATATTTGCAAACTCTTCTATTGTCTGCTCATACTCTTCTTGTGGTATAGTGCCACGACAATGACCCAAAGCCAGGGCGAAAAGCGTAAGAACCGTTACCTGACCGGTGAACGCCTTTGTCGATGCAACGCCTATTTCGGGTCCTACGTGTATGTAAATGCCTGTGTCAGAGGCTCTGGCAATGCTTGAACCTACAACGTTTACTATGCCGAAACATAGTGCATGGCTCTCTTTAGCCAACTGGAAAGCGGCAAGAGTGTCGGCAGTTTCTCCGCTTTGTGATATTGCTATCACCACGTCGTCAGGCAAGATGACAGGGTTTCTATAGCGGAACTCCGATGCGTATTCTACTTCTACGGGTACATCAGCCCATTGTTCTATCAGTTGCTTTCCTATAAGCCCGGCATGCCATGATGTGCCGCAAGCCACTATAATAAAGCGTTTTGCATTTACAAGTTGCTCTTTGTGCAGGCAAAGGGCGCTAAGAACCACACGCTTTTCCTTTAGCAACAGCCTTCCTCTCATGCAGTCTGCTATGCAGCGAGGCTGGTCATATATCTCTTTAAGCATATAGTGGTCGAAGCCGCCTTTCTCCAATGACTCAAGGCTTATGTCTACTTCCTTTACGTCAGGCGTAATGTCCTTGTATTCAAGGTTACGTATTTCTATCTTCTTTCCTATCTTCAGCAAAGCCACTTCGTTGTCGTTGAGATAGACCATCTGCTTGGTGTACTCTACGATAGGCAATGCATCTGATGCCAAAAAGAACTCTTTATGCTCTGCTCCGATACCTATTACAAGCGGGCTACTCTTGCGTGCCACTACGATTTTATCGGGGCAGTTCTTGTCAATGACAGCTATCGCATAAGCGCCGACAACCTTTCTCAATGCCAATATCACGGCATCTTCAAGACAGTCATTGTATTTTTGCTGCATATACTCTACAAGCTGCACAAGAACTTCAGTGTCTGTGCTGCTCTTGAACGTAAAGCCTTTCTTCTTCAGAAACTCTTTAAGATTGGCGTAATTCTCTATTATTCCGTTGTGAACGAGTGCCAGACGACCGCTTCCCGATACATGCGGGTGAGCGTTAATAGCCGACGGTTCGCCATGAGTTGCCCATCTTGTATGCGCTATTCCTAAGTTTCCGCTTGTGTCACGCTCGTCTGTCAATGCTTCAAGATTGCTTACCTTGCCTTTTTCCTTATAGACATTCATGTTGTTCTCATTGTTTATAAGGGCGACTCCGGCAGAGTCATAGCCTCTGTATTCAAGCCTTTTCAGTCCTTGTATCAATAAAGGGTAAGCCTCTCTATAGCCTATATAACCTACTATTCCACACATAAATATTCGTTTTTTATGATGCAAATATAATAAAAACCTCGCGAAATCAAGCATGCTTGATATTGCAGAGGTGCCGTTTATCTTATGCAAAGATAATGTTTGTAGGCTAATGACGCAAATAATTATACCTTTATTTATTCTTTTGCACGCACTTCCGATTGCACATGTCTTTCACTTGACATCTATAAAACGTAGTTTTCCTGTGTACAAAACATAGTTTTCCATAGCGTAAAGCATAGTTTTCCTTAGCGTAACTCGCCCTTTATGTTAGATTCTTTATCTAAGATAAACAAATTTTCACAAGTTTTTTTGCCCGATTTGTGGTAACTTTGCACCCGATTTCAAATAGGTAAAAAGAAAATAGAATATGAGAATTAAGACAGTTGCAAGAAGTCTTGCAGGTTATAAAACCTTCTTGCTTGTGTTTTTGGGAGTATTGACGGCATTCGGACCATTGGCTACTGACATGTATCTTCCTGCGTTGCCGTCTATGTCAGGCTGGTTTAACACATCAGCATCTATGGTTCAGCTTAGTCTTACCGCGTCTATGTTCGGCTTGGCAGTAGGCCAGTTGATGTTTGGACCAATGAGTGACAAGCTTGGCCGCAAGTCTGTTTTGACGTGGACACTGGTGCTTTTTATTATTTCAACGCTACTTTGCATCTTTTCCTTCACTATCGAACAGTTTGTCGTGTTCCGTCTTTTGCAGGGAATAGCAGCTGCTGGAGGTATAGTCATATCACGCTCTATCTCAACCGATCTGTTTGAGGGAAGAGACTTGGCAAAGATGTTGGCAATAGTCGGAGCTATCAATGGCGTAGCGCCAGTCATGGCTCCTGTTATAGGTGGAACTATGGTTTCTTCATACGGTTGGCAAGGCATATTCTGCGTATTGCTTTTCATCGGCATTCTCTTGCTATGCGCTTGCTTCTGCTTCCATGAGTCATTGCCACGTGAAAACCGTGCAAAGTCGAGTCTTCTGCATGTGATGTTCTCGTTCAAACCGTTGTTTACTAACCGTTCATATATGGGTTATACGCTTCAGTTCGGTTTCGCTCAGGCAGCGTTGTTCGCCAATATCGCATCGGCTCCTTTTATCATGCAGGAACATTACGGCTTCACTCCGTTCCATTTTAGCCTCTGTTTCGGCATCAATGCCTTTGCTATTGTCATATCTGCAGCGCTTGCAGCAAAGTTCAAAAAGGTAGAAAACGGCACTCTTAGCGGTGGCATTGGCTTGTTCGTTTTCTCTATATGCGAGATGATAGCTTTGTTCAGCGATTGCCCGTTTTGGGTATATGAGCTGTTCTTGCTTTGCATTCTTTTCTCTTTGGGCTTCTGTTTCACGTCGTCTACAACGCTTGCTATGGATAGCGGAAGACAGCATACGGGCAGTGCATCGGCGCTTCTCGGCACAATAGGCTTCGCTTTCGGTGGTATTGTCTCTCCGCTTGTCGGCATTGGCAACACGCTCTATGCCACAGGAATAGTATTTGTTGTAAGCGCTATACTTTCATTGCTTTGCATCGCGTATGCAAGGAAAGTAGCAAGAAAACAATAATCATCATTATAAAGAAGAAAACAAGGCAGAACGCTTTCTGTCTTGTTTTCCTCAAAAGTATAATTTATTTATTCGAGTATCCTGAATACCTTATATAAAGAGTCTACGTCTTTATTTCTTGTCGTTCAACGCTTTGATTGATTCTCCGAACAACGCGGCTATATAGCTGTCATCGGTTTCCTTCTGGAATTCCTTTAGTGAATTGATGCAAATCTGCTTGTCGTTGCCTTCCGCTACATGCCCGTATGTTCTGCAAAGCTCAAGTATCTTGTTTACTACACCTGTTATCAGCACATAGTCAGGGCGCGACTTTGATGCCATTATGCTGCTTTTATATGCTGCACGAAGATTGCCGAAGCGTTGCATAAACTCCATTGACGTTGTTATAGAGTCGTTGTAGCTTCTGTTTATCTTAATGAAATCGTTGTCGTTTGCCGTTATACGATATGACCTTTTATTGTCTTTATTTGAGCCGTCTGTGTCACAATCGTCATTACACTCATCGTCTTTGGTATTTACACCAAGGTCTTTTACGCTTTTTTTCAGGCTTTTCAGTGACGAGAAATCCAAGTTTACAACGTCTTTGATCTTGTCAAGATACTTTGCGTCAATGACGTTTGACGTGCTTCCGTTCTCTATATGCAGGTTTCCTTCATCGTCGATATATGTTCTTGCGCTTGACAAGTCATATGTGTTCCATTGCTTTTTCGCCTTCTGAGGGTCTTTGCTGTAAACCTTATCTATAATTCCGCATAAGTTATTCTTTTTCTTGTCAGTGTACCATACTATTGCATAAAAGTATCTTTTCTGCGAATCGGCTTTGTCACGAATATACATTAGCCTATAGTTTCTGTCATAGAAACCTCCATAACTCTTTGCATCTTTCAGGTTTTCACCATAATATATTGTGGCTATCCTGTTTTCGTTGGTAAACGCATCCTTGCTTTCTATCCTGTAAGCCTTATCCTGATCCTTGTTGAAAGCTGATACTATGGAGAAGAAACCGTTTGCCTTATACATCGGAATCTCGAATTTGTAAGAGTAATAGAATGATGTAGGCCTGTCTTTGCCGTCACTGTTCTCAGACGTTGTGCTTGTCTTGATATATTCTGCAATGCTTTCGTCATTGACGAATTTGTCTATAGCCTTTAGCAGATTGTCTTGTGCAACGATGTTTAACGGTAGCATCATTGCAAGGAAAACGGTGAATAATATGCTTTTTCTCATAATTTTATATTTTAATGTTTGACGCTTTATTATTTATGTTGTGGCTTTTACGCTCGTTTATTGCTTTATTCCATTGGTGCTTCTTCTTCTCCGCTTTCAAGAATAGCAAGCATGAGATTTATCTTAAAGTCTTGGAATATGAAGTTCTCCTCTATATCTTCCATCTTCTCTTTCTGTTGCTGTTCTATCTCCTTGAGTTTCTTCTCGGCAAGAATAGTACCTATTTTATTAATAGAGTCTTTTTCTTCGTTCTCTGCTATATATGTCTTTGGAGGAGCCACCTCATAGCGATACTTTCTCATAGTGTTCTTGTTCTTCTTGCTTTGCTTTGGCTCGCTCATCTTGATAGTATCGGCTACCAGAGTGTCAGTTATTGTTCTCTTGTTCTCCGATTTTACTATTATATGTTGCATTGGAACTTCTGGTTCAACATTATTGTTGCCGTTTCTGAATACAATAACCATGAATGCTGCTATGGCTGCTGCGGCTAAGCTGATGTAAGCCATGATTGCCTTGCGCTTGGGCTTGCTCTTTTCAACCTTGTTTTCTTCAAGAGGCATGCCGGCATCAAACCATGAAAACATTTCCTTATACGCTTTTCCCTCTTCGTTTTCCGCATCGTAAGAACGGAAATACTCAGCAAGACGGCTTTCATCTTCAATGGATGTCTCGCCGTTCATGAAGCGTTCCAATAATATTTTAATGTCTTTATCCATATCAGTTTATCCTCCTTTTTATATCTTTTAGCAGCTTTATTCTTGCTCTTGAGAGCATTGTCGCTACTGATTTCTTTTCAATTCCCAATATATTCGCTATCTCCTCGTTGCTTTTCTGCTCTACCTGTCTAAGCCTTAATATCTGGTATTCCTTAGAAGGCAATGCTTTCATCTTGTGCAGAAGCCATTCCTCATTCTCTTGATATTCATAGTCTTTATCGGGAGTAGCGTTCTTTTCGTCAATCAGATTTATCTTTAAGTCAATGGATATGCTTCTGTTTTTCCTGTAGTAGTCTATTACAAGATGCCTTGTCATTGCATTGGCAAGGCTGAAAGCCCCATCTTTTCCTTTTATCTCATCGTGCAGAGTCCATAGCTTAAGCATCACGTCTTGCGCCACATCTTCAGCTTCTTCCATAGTTAAGGAAGAGGCAAGGGCCGTGTTTCTGGCTCTTTCTCTGATGGCTGTAGCTATATGTTCGAACTCTGTCTTCTCCATATATCTTGTGTTTCTGTAATATATACGTTTAATATCTTTGTTTGTCAACTGCCGTTAACTCACTTTAACTATCTGACTTATTGTTTCTATTCATTGCTTATTATAAAAATATTTTGTAGATTTGCACTTGATAAACACAATGATACTTGTGCCTATAATAATATGAACATAAAGAGAGATACCTTTTTCGAGATACTTCGCTTCGGTGTTGTCGGTGTAATCGCTACGGCAATACATTATGGTGTGTACTATCTTCTCCATGACATGATAGATGTAAACCTTGCTTATACCACCGGCTATGTAGTAAGTTTCGTTGTCAATTATCTGTTGTCTGCACGTTACACATTCAAGAAACAGACATCGGTAAAGAACGGTATAGGCTTTATGGGTGCCCATGCCTTCAATTATCTCTTGCAGGTTAGTCTCCTTAATCTGTTTATGTGGCTTGGTGTAGACAAGACATTTGCACCTATTCCTGTATATTGTGTGGCAATACCGACAAACTTCCTTATAGTAAGATTCGTATTTCATAGGAAATAGAAAAGGCAGTCGGCATGTGCAGAAACGCTATTGATGCATGTATAAATGCATATACAAGCGACTATGTTCAATACGTGTATGATTTTCCATACTTTCTGTACTATTATTAAATATGATAATGAAGGAAAAGCGGTAATTTTGCAGACGTGAAAGAGCTTAATGGCCTTTTAGCATGGAAACGTGAATGATGTATTTACTAAAATGGTAACCTTGAACAAAGAAATAATGAAAAGATTCTTAGTGTGTATAGCGGCATTATTGTCGTTGTTTTATTGCAATACAGAAGCATACGGACAGACAAAGCCTGTATGTGAATGGCTTCCTGTTACATCAGAAATGCGCCCTGGTGCAAGATGGTGGTGGATGGGAAGTGCTGTAGACAAGAAGAATCTTGAAATAAATATGGCCGAATATGCCTCAAAAGGGATGGGAACACTTGAGATAACTCCTATCTATGGCGTCAAGAACAATGAGAGCCGAGAGATAAGTTACCTCTCTCCGCAATGGATGGATATGCTTGGCTATATCAACGGCGAGGCTTCACGCTTGGGAATGCAGATAGACATGAACAACGGAACGGGCTGGCCTTTTGGTGGACCAGAGGTTTCTGTTGAGGATGCTGCATGCAAAGTGTTCTTTCAGGAATATCGTCTCGACAAGAAACACCGTACTTTGGAGACTCCTGTTGTGCTGAATGAAAAGAAGCAGAAGGATGTTGCCAAGCTTGAAAAGCTTATGGCTTATTCGGGAAACAAGAAGATTGACCTAACCGACAAGGTAGACGCTAACGGCAAACTTGACTGGAAGGCTCCTAAAGGAGAATGGAAACTGATAGCCGTCTTCTGCGGAAAGACATTCCAAAAGGTAAAGCGCTCTGCGCCAGGAGGCGAGGGTTATGTGATAGACCATTTCTCAAAGGGTGCTGTAAGTCGCTATTTCGATCGCTTTACACGTGCTTTCGAAAGTTCTGGCACAGCTTATCCTCATAGTTTCTTTAATGATTCATACGAGGTTTATGGCGCTGACTATACTCCAGGACTGTTTGATGAATTCAGCAAACGTCGTGGATATAAGCTGGAAGACTATCTTCCGGAACTGCTTGATTCGGCAGATACCGATGTAAAACGTCGCTTGGCGTCTGACTATCGTGAGACTTTCGCAGAGCTTCTCAAGGAGAATTTCACACAGCAATGGGCTGACTGGGCACACTCTCATGGCAGTCTGGTACGTAATCAGGCACACGGCTCACCTGCAAACCTTATAGATCTCTACGCTACAGTCGATATGCCTGAGTGCGAAGGATTCGGTTTGACAGACTTCAAGATACAGGGCTTGCGTCGCGATTCATTGACTCGCCCTAACTTTTCAGACCTTTCTATGTTGAAATATGCGTCTTCTGGCGCTCATATATCAGGCCGAAAGTACACGTCATCGGAAACTTTCACATGGCTGACTGAGCATTTCCGCACATCGTTGTCACAGTGCAAGCCTGACATGGACCTTATGTTCCTGTCTGGAGTGAACCACATGTTCTTCCACGGAACTACATATTCGCCATCTGACGTGGCTTGGCCGGGATGGAAATTCTATGCTTCAATAGACATGAGTCCTACTAATAATATATGGAGAGACGCATCTGCGTTCTTCGATTATATTACGCGTTGTCAGAGTTTCCTGCAATACGGACAGCCAGACAATGACTTTCTGCTCTATCTTCCTATTTATGACTTGTGGTATGAGCAGGACTGGACAGAGACGAGTCGTCTGATTTTGTTTGATATACACAAGATGGCTGAGCGTGCACCTCGTTTCATTGAGGCTGTAAACAAGATATATGGCTCAGGCTACGATGTGGATTACATCTCTGATAGCTTTGTCCGTTCGCTTGGATATGACGGGAACAAACTCGTTACTTCGGCAGGTATAGGCTATAAAGCCATAGTTGTGCCGGGTGTAAAGATGATGCCTCTCGACGTTGTGGAGCATTTATTGAGTCTTGCAAAGCAGGGTGCAAAGGTTGTATTCCTTGACAATTACCCTGAAGACATACCGGGTTTTGCCGTTACAGATGCTCAGCGCACACAATTTAATAAGGTATTGGGTGAACTGAAATCTATGCAGGGCAGTCAGGTATTCTTCGGTCATGACTATGTAAAGACGCTTAGTGCTACTGGTGTGGAGCCTGAACGCTTGATGCTAGACTACGGTTTAAAGGCAATACGCCGTTCAAATGCCGACGGTTTCCACTATTTTGTGTCTGCCTTAAAGGCTGACAGCACATCGGCATGGATACCTTTGGCAGTGAAGGCACGCTCTGCTATGCTGTTCAATCCTATGAACGGCGAGTTTGGAAAGGCTAAGATTCGTAACAATAACGGTCATACTGAGATTTATCTGAAGCTTGCTTCTGGCGAGTCAACTATCATTAAGACATTTACAGATGTTGATGTTGACGTGAAAGACTGGACTTATTGGACACCGCAAGGCGAAGAAAAAGACATGAACGGCAAGTGGAAAATAAGTTTTGTAAGTTCAGAACCAGAGGTCAAGTCTTTGCCTAATGAGGTGAGTCTTGGCTCATGGACAGACATAGAAGGTGCACAGGGCGTAAAGGAAACTATGGGTACGGCTTGCTATTCTATAAATATAGATGTTACAGAAGCTGATATTAAAGGCTGCGAATGGCTTCTTGACCTTGGCGATGTGCGTGAAAGCGCACGTGTAAGGGTGAACGGAAAGGAAGTAGCAGTATTGTTTGCAGTTCCTTTCAGATGCTTGATAGGCAGTTATCTGAAGGCAGGAGCTAACACAATAGAGGTAGAAGTGACCAATCTTCCTGCCAATCGCATAGCGGATATGGACCGTAAGGGTGTTCAATGGCGCAATTTCAAGGATATAAACATTGTTGACTTGAATTACAAGAGAACGCCATACACCTCGTGGCAGCCAATGCCGAGTGGACTGATCGGTCCTGTTAGACTTCTGAAAATGAAGGCTGAATAACAACAACTATAGACAAACAATATGAGAAATTAGAGAAATGCAAGATATTTAGTTAGTATTTTAATCAATAGGTTTTTATATATTATACTTTTAGTTTTTCGGGAAGGACGTCGCAGTGGTTGCGCTGTCCTTTTTTTGTATATAGGTTTTTGCTTTTCCCCACTTATGTTCTTCATAGGATATTATATGGCTCTTTTTGTCATTTTGTGAATCTTTATAGTGCGAAACATAGCAAAATGTAATTTTAGAAAGCTCCGCGAAAATCTGAAAAATAGAATTTCTGAATATGGAAGAAAGGTCTGAAAATGTAAAAACATGCCATGAAAACTCAAAAAACATACGCTTTTGCCCTAAAAACTATGCCGTTTTGGATCAAAACTAAGTGGTTTGTCATGGCTAATTGGGTTGTTTGTCTTATGTAAACGTGCCGTTTTTGAGTGAAAACATAGGCTTTTTTTATTGAAAACAGCATGTTTTATTGCACATTTTCATTTGTTTCCACCTGACTTCGTCATCGTGTCACCCAAAAGTCTTCGTCAAAGAGTTTAGCTAT
>JAUNIZ010000246.1 GCA_030523165.1 Prevotellaceae bacterium | reverse complement strand
TTGTATATCTTTTTTAATATTTTGTTTTTTATTTCTCTCTCTATTCCAACAAACCATATGATTGCAATTGTTACAGTTACTGTAATTGAAACCATAAGCAAGAATCCGAATATTGAATCTTTGTTTATATAATAATTACATAATAACGGAATAGGCAAAGACAGAATGGTCACAATAAGACATGGACGAAAAACATTTAATATTTCCCCTAGTGTAGAATTTGCTATCTTAATAATGAGTATTGGTTTTATCAGCAAAGCTATTACCATATATGTAACCAAACTTGCCCAGGATAATACAACAGGAGAAAAACCATGCTTAAATAATAGAAAGACAATAGGGAAACATATAAACAACATCGTTGGAGAAAGCAATGCGTTTTCTCTCAATCGTCCTTTCGCATATAAAGCAGTATAAAAAGAAGTATCAAAAACTTGAAACAAACTTTGTACCAAAATCAGCTGCAAAAATATCACTGTATATTCTGGTACTTCTCCTAACCAAAGTTTCAATATTGAATTAGTTGTCATACATATAGGAAAGCATAATATGAACATCATATAATATGAATATTTTGTGGAAGAAAGCAGCAAGTTTTTTGAACCTTCAACATCACCTGATGCAAATCTTTTAACTATTTGCGGATTAGTTGCAGTTCTAAAATTGTGTACAAATTGATTAATAGCCATATTTACCTGTATAGAAATTGCTCTTGCAGCAACTACAGATGGAGAAAAAAACATATTCAATAACAGTAATATACCCTGACCATTCAATGCAATTGCGCCATTAGCAAAAAGACTCCAACCAGAAAAAGATGCTATATCCTTAAAAATCTTTTTATCAAATGTAAAAGTGTATTTTGTTTCTGCAAAATGCTTACCGCAATAAGCTCTATACATCACCATTACTGACATCTGTACTATGAACAAAAGTGTCGCATACATTTCAAGCTTATCCCATGTTCCGATTGTCAAAAGATATACTATTCCTAATTTTGCTGACACCTCATAAATACTCATATAGGCGAATACTGACATACGCTCATGTGAAATGATACTTGCATTATACGGAACTTGAGTCAATGTAAACACCGCTGTCAAAATTGATATATGAAATGTCCAAACTGCAGCATTTAATCTACCTTCAGGTATCATCATTTTGTTGTATAGAAACCACAAACCAATCGTCTCCGCTAGTAATACAATCAACAGTGCCAAGATAATATGAATTGTAAGGGTGGTAGAAAAAACTCTTTTCAGTTTATCGAAGTTTCCAGTTCCTAACTCGTAAGTCAAGAACCTTGACGATCCTGTGCTTAATGCACTATTCAGAAATGAGAGGAATCCTACAATACCACCTACAGCATGGTATATTCCGTAGTCTTCAACTCCTAATTTCTGCAATACCACACGTGATGTAAACAATGCAACGACCATTGTAAACATCATGCGAAAATACAGAAAAGCTGTATTTTTCGCAATAGTCTTATTATTTGTTTTTTCTTGCATTTCTATTAAAGAATAGAAAAGTCACAGTTGTCTGGGTCATAACGCAGACGGCTATTTATATTTATAGCATCAATTGCCTGCATATCCTCTTCATCCAATACAAAATCAAATATTTGGAAATTACTCAACTGATGAGATGGCGTAAGACTTCTGACAAGTGGAACTACACCATTCTGTACATGCCAACGAAGAATAATCTGGACGAAATTCTTGTTGTATTTCTTTTCCAGTCTCTTTAACAATGGCAGTCTGACCAATCTGTCGTCATATCTTGCAATTGGAGTATATGCTTCGACAACTATTCCCTGCTGCTTATAATATTCAATCAATGCCTTTTGTGTGAACAGAGGATGTATTTCGAACTGTCCTACCTCAGGGCGGTATTTGCATATCTTGAATATCTCTTCCAAATGATGCTGATGGCAGTTTGCCACTCCCAAATGTTTAACAAGTCCTTCATCTTTCAGTTCCTCCATTTCTTTCCATATGTCAAGATAAAGTCCTGTTACTGGCCAATGGAACTGAAGCAAGTCAACATGGTCAACGCCCATATTATGGATACACTTCATAAATTCCTCCCTAACTCGATGTTCGCGCTGTGCTCTATTGCTTACTCTTGTCGTAATAAATAGTTCATCCCTCTTCACACCGCTCTTTCTTATAGCCTCACCTATCAAATGACCATCTCCATAGGCAGATGAATAATCCAGCAGTCTGTAACCGATACGGAAAGCATTGGCTACAGAACTGACATATTCATTCTTTTGCTTTGAATTATAATACAATTTATTATGGACTTTATAAATGAAAAGAGACAATCCTTTTCGTTTCTTTGCCATTTTCGCTGAATAGCCCATTATACCAGGTCCAAAACCAATCTGAGGTATTGAACCATTAAGAAGTAATTCATTCAAATCCATATTTTATGATTATTTGTTTTGTAAAATTCTAAATATTATTTCTGATAGTTTTGTTCTACAAAATTTACTACCTTGTCCACTCCACTTTTTCTTCAATGATTTTAGCAGGTACGCCACCAACAACAGTATGTGCAGGTACGTCTTTTGTTACAAGTGCTCCTGCTGCTATAATCGCGCCCTCGCCTATACTGACTCCCTTCAATATCGTAGTTCCTTGTCCTATCCATACATGAGGACCGATATATATAGGTTCTGATATTTTATATCCTTCTTTTTTTATCGTATGTCCATCAAAAGAACGAATAACTACATCTCTGCCAATTGTTGCTCCCTCGCAAATTTCAATTGTGTCTCCACATGTTATTTGGACATTCTCGTTTATAAAACCACCATGTAATATCAAATGACTGCCCTTGATGACACGGATATATGAGCCAGCATACATATTGAAATCTCCATTGACAGTCATACATGCATCTTCTTCTATAAGCAGACGCGTTTCCATCTTTGACTTCTTAACTTGTTTTATACCCGTAGTTAGTTTTGCGTTAAGAACCAGTGATGCTCCTTTATTAAGTTCAATGACGCTATTTTTGCCATTTACAAATAAAAGTCTTTTCTTTCTCTTCACCTGTCCTGATAGAAAGTTCATATTCAAGAATGTGCGCCAGTTATTAAATGATAGTCCCAATCTTTTGCAGATACCTAACATTTTTTTTATTTTCATTGTTTTTGCTTTTATCTTCTTTATTAGTTTATTACTAAATGTAGGCAAAGGGAAGAATTTCTTGGCAACAACATCAAATGGCAATAAATCTAATGCTTTGAAAAAATCATCACGGTTTGGTTTTGCAGATTTCAACGGGGCATTCATTGCTGGATTTCCCTTTGCCGCCAGCTCCATATTAAATTCACGCCATTCTATTTTATCTTTTATCGAATTGAAAAGGGACATTCCTTTGTCTGAATTAATCATAACAAGAGATGTTCCCTTGTCTTGATCCATAGTCTTGTCAATATTCTCAATGCCCCAGAAGTCGGCCAAAGTTATATCCGCTTTCTGAGGAAAACCTTTGAAGTGACACTGATAACATGAAGGTCTGGCAAAATTACCGCTCTGTAGATATCCTATAAAGAACAGATCATGCCATCTGTCTTTGCAATATTCCTGTCCGTTCTCAAATCCAACGCGCATTGAAAAATTATGCCATCCCCATTTCTTTGCTTTAAATTTAATTGTTGATGCCTTTGAACCATATTTTTTCTCCAGCATATCCATGTATGATAGAAAAACCTTGGGAGAATTTACACCACGACATATAAAATCACAGGTTGTGAGATTGTCATATTCCTTGCGTAGATATTTATATAGTGCCTGTACCTGACATGGAGTACCGCAGTAGAATACTTTCTCGCCTTTCAACAGGAGTTTTCTTATCTCTTTGTATTGTCCCTCCATTTTACTTTGGAGATACTTTGAACTTCTTATCTCAGGCAACAATTGTTTGTCCGGTGATATGATATGTGATACAGTATGATCCTTATTGTATACAGCACCACCAACATATGTTCCCTTTTCATACATAGAAAGAGCCATCATAGAATGTATACCGCCAGATGTACTATCTAAACGTATCATATCATCTTTTGTGTATGCAGCAAATACTCTTGGAGTATTATATCTGACTACGTTTTCCGCTTTTTTAATAATCGGGCATACTTTATCACACAGGCCGCAATCCACACATTTGCCCTTGTCTACGACAGGATACCAGAATCCTTCTGCATCAGTTTGCAAGCTTATTGCAGTATGCGAACATACATCCACACAAGCACAACATCCACAACATTTTGTCTTATCTTTTATTTCTATCATTGATTTTTCTAATTCATAATGTTATTATACTTTTGCATTATATCAA
>JAUNIZ010000245.1 GCA_030523165.1 Prevotellaceae bacterium | reverse complement strand
AGTTTTCCTTTATAGAAAACATAGTTTTACGACTTGCAAAACTATGCTTTCCTGTTAGCCATAGATATATGGGCATATTTCTTATAGATTGTTGCTTGTCGATGTTGAGTCGTTATGGCTTCCCTTTTCATTCTTTTGAATATCTGTGTCATGCTTTATCGCACCTTCATTCTTCGTGTCAATCGCCTCGTTCGCATGGCTTGAACCTATCGAATCAGTAGGTTCTGGCTTGTAATAAGTTCCGTCGCTCTGTTCAAGGAATCTGACATACGATCTGTAGATATGGCTTGAATAAGCCTTGAATATATTGTTTGCGAAAAGAATGTCGGTTATTTTGTTGGCATAGACATAGTTTTTCATGTTCTTTGTGAAATACCTTGAATCGATGACATGTATTTCCTCGAACGAGAAAAACAGATAGCCCGGTATGGCATTACCGAAGCTGTCTTTCAGAATTATTACCCTTCTGCCGTTCTTTGTAGATGTCTTTACAACGGTAATCTTCGTGTCGCCACCCATGAACGTGCAATATGCGCCACCGTTTCCGTCACGATAATGAAAGAAAAACTTGCTTTTGTAAGGTTTTCCTTCGCCTGTTACACGATAGTTCTCGTCTATTGTATAGTTGGTATATGTAGTGGTATATTTTACGCCACGTGGCACATAATATACAAAGTCTTCAGGTGCGTTCTTGATAGATATGTCTTTAGAATAGCCATACATGCTTCCCACATAGCCGTGAACGACTCTTTTGTCATAGCTAGACAAGTCTTTGAATGGCACGCCTGCTACCTCAGCGAATTTCTGTGCTGCATAATAGGCTCCTAAAGGTGCCCAGTGGTGGTCTGTTCTAAGGAATATATCTTCTGCTGCATGCTCGCCTAAAGTGGAGTATATGTCTACTTTCTTCACCGAAGGCGATAGATGTGAGAATATGTTGTTTATTGTCGGTCGTTGCGGGCTTGTAGCTTTCTTTGCCTTGTCTGGGCAATAATATTCTACCGCAGTCGGTATAACCATGCAGTAGACGTTCACTTTATCACCGAAAGTTTCCTTGTATTTGTTGGCTGCCTCGGCATATCTTACGCCTCCATGCGAGTTTCCTCCGAATGCCATCAATGCTCTTGTGTTGTTTCCTGAGCCTACTACAATGATTCCCGCATTCGCTATCTTGGCGTTTTCATCGGCATTAATCATGTTTTCATAACCTTCTTCCATATCGTCAGACTGGCTTTCGTCATTCTCAGACATGTCATTTTCGCTATCTTCCTCTGATACAGACGATTCGGAAGCGTGGAACTTTACCGTTTCACCAGATGTTTCCAATACCAGAAGACCCTTGATTTGCATGCTTAAAGCCATTAGTTCGTCGCGGAAAGGTTCGCTGTCGCTGAACCATGACGACACGCTTTTTGTAAAGCTTCCGTCTTTTAGGCCTTCAAAAGTGAATGTCGGGAAAACGGCAAGCTCACGCTTTTCCAGTTCTGAGTATTCGCTTCGTGGAAAGAAGTTGAACACTATGGCAATAGCGATGAAAACAATAGACGTTATGATGATATATATCTTGCTTTGCATACTTAAGTGATAATTGACTGGTTTTGTTTATAACTCTATCAGCGAACAGGCTTTTTCCCTGTTTTAGCAAGGTGCAAGTAAGCGTCGCTTGTGCTTTCCAGCGTAGCGTGCAACACGTTGTTGGCGAATAGCATATCTGTTATTCCATGCTCTTTCGCATATGAAACCACATTGGTTCGGAAATATCTGAAATCCAAAACGTGTATTTCCTCGAACGAATAGAAGAGGTATCCTGGCAGGGCATTGCCGAAACTGTCTTTCATAATAAGAAGTTTCCTGCCGTTTTTTGTTCCTGTTTTTACGGTAACGGTGCGTGTGTCGCCTCCCATAAACGTGCAATATGCGCCACTGCTACCGTCTTTGTAATATACGAAAAACTCGTCTTCCTCTGGTGCGCTTTCGCCTATTACGTTGCGTTTCTTGCCGAGTCTATATTTAATATATGTGGCTTTATAGTCGATATTCTTAGGAACATAATAAACAAACTCCTCAGGAGAGTTCTTTACCGACATGTCTTTAGAAAACAGATACATTGTTCCAACATAGTCTTTTACTACTCGTGGCTCATATTCAGATAAAGCTTTGAACGGCACATCTGCAACTTCAGCGAATTTCTCTGCAGCATAGAATGCTCCTAAAGGTGCCCAATGGTGGTCTGTTCGTGAATATATGTCTTCGCTGACATGATTTGCAAGAGTGTTGTATACGTTTATAACCTTAACGGAATCAGACAGATTCTCGTTTATCTTATCTATTGCATAGCGTTCTTCCTTTGTCCATTTCTTTGCCATATCGGGGCAATAATACTCAACGGCAGTAGGAATAACCATGCTATAAACGTTCACATCTTCGCCCAATACGCTTTTGTAAAGGTTTATTGCCTCTGCATATTTGACGCCATTGTCAATGTTTCCTCCAAACGGTTCAAAAGCTCTTGTGTGTGAAGTGGTATCTATTATGACAATTATCTTGCGTGAAAGTTTTGCGCTATCGTGTGCTGTGATGTTGTTGACATATTCTTTCAATGTTCTGTCTGATTGCGCAAGGCATGTGCCGCTATATGACAAGAGAGCCAAAAGCAAACATTTGATGGTTAGATATATATTTATTTTCTTCATGATAGGCATGTTTTAGAATCGTGTATAGATAAATGCGTTGTTCGTAGCCCCGACTAACAATGCAACGCTTAATACGAGAATGACAATTGAAACCGATAGTCTTGCACAAAGAAAAACACCTTTCTGCAATACGCTTCCTTCGTGTAGAACATACGTAAATAGCCTTGAAACAAGGCTGCGAAGAGGCATACAGAACAGAATAGCAATGACCCATAGCCAGAAATTGTCGGTGATGGCAGTCATTGAAACAAAGTCTGTCAGTGTTGAAACGTTGCCTGTGAATGACTTGAAGAACTCTATCATCTTGTTGAAGTCATCGAAATAGAATATTCCCCAGCCAGCTATGACAAGAACAAGGCTATATATGTGCAGCAAGAATGCTGGTATCTTGTCTTTTATTCGTAGTATTGTGTATTTCTCAGCCATTACGATAATTCCGAAATAAACACCCCACAAGATGAAGTTCCAGCTTGCCCCGTGCCACATACCGGTAAGAAACCATACTGACATTATATTGAATGCCTGATGGCTACGGTTGCCTCCCATTGGAATATAAACGTAGTCGCGGAAGAAACTTCCTAATGATATATGCCACCTTCGCCAGAAATCGGTAATGGAATTGCAGCAGTAAGGGTGTCGGAAGTTTTCGTCGAAGTGGAAGCCGAGACATCTTCCCAATCCGATAGCCATATCAGAATAGCCGGAGAAATCGAAATATATCTGAAGGGTAAATGCCACTATGCCCACCCATGCGCCTAACATGGTCAGGTCATCTATACCGTTTACGAGGAACTGGTCTGATATTTCCGACAGCTGATTGGCAAGTATAACCTTTTTGCCCAATCCTATAAGGAATCTGTAAGAGCCGTTTGCGAAGTCGCTTGCACTCACTTTTCGCTTGTTTATCTCGTTTGCGATTGTGCCATAACGCACGATAGGGCCTGCTATGAGTTGTGGGAACATCGATATATATAGCAGCAAGTCGATGAAACGTCGCTGTTCTGGCGACTCTTTCCTATAGACATCGACAAGATAAGAAATAGACTGAAACGTGTAAAAGCTTATGCCTATAGGCAATGCAATGTTAGGAACTGATACAGAGACACCTGCATCGCACAATATCTGGGCAAAGAAACCGAGATATTTAAATGTGCATATAACGGCTATGTTGAATATAAGTCCGATTATCAGCCATGCCTTTCTTAGTCTTGATTTTGACGCTACTCCAAGCCCAAAAAGATAGTTGAAAAATACGCTGAAAAGCATAAGGAACACGTATATAGGCTCTCCCCATGCGTAAAATATCAGAGAGAACACAACCAGCATGAAGTTTTTTGACGTGTTTCCCTTGACGTTGGTATTGCCAAGCAACTTGTTGTCTATAACAGCGGCAAGGAAATAGCAGATTATAAATGACGGAATAAAGACAAAAAGAAAGAATAAATCTGAGAAAACCATTATATATTTAGAGTCTTTGCATTTATATTTATAATTTTGACGACTTGGCATTGTAAAGATGAAAGAGTTGATGTTAATTCAGTCAAATTACAATCTGTCATTACAGTAACGCGTGCAAAAGTAGTAAATGTCCGTAAATAATGCAAACTTTTTAAAATATTTGTTCTGTTAAACAAGAATATTTCGACTCGTAGTCATTAATATT
>JAUNIZ010000244.1 GCA_030523165.1 Prevotellaceae bacterium | reverse complement strand
AACAATGGTTTATTCACGGACAAAGTTACATCAAATCATTAAAAACCGCAAATAAAAAATCTTTACTTATGGATTAAAACGTCTTCCAGTGTGATTATCTGGTCAAAAATCATGCATATTCGGTATAAAAATTGAGCGTCATACATGCAGAAAACACGTATGACGCCCAATGAATATATACCTATTATATAATAAGAATATAACTATTGCATAATATGAATATACCTATTATATAATAAAGGTATTATATATAGCCTTTAAAGGTTGGCTAGTTCTATAACCTTATCTACTGCAGCAGACAAGCCATCGGCATTCTTTCCGCCTGCCGTTGCAAAGTGTGGCTGACCGCCACCACCACCTTGAATAAGCTTAGCTGCCTCACGAACCATTGCTCCGGCATTGAGATTATGCTCTTTTACAAGGTCTTCGCTAATCATTACGCTTAAAGTAGGACGCTCGTCAAACACTGTTCCTACTACGCAAAGCATGTGTTCAGGCACTGCAGCACGAATCTTGAATACCAAATCCTTGGCAGCTTCCTGCTTCATAGGCATAACGGTAGATATTACCTTTACGCCGTTTATAACCCTTGCCTGCCCTATAAGCTTGTCCTTAGTGCGTTCAACAGCCTCAGCCTGGAACTGTTCTATGCTCTTCTTCATGGCATCATGCTCCTCGATATACTTCTCGATAACACCACGAAGGTCCTTAGCATTGTTGAACAAAGCCTTGATTGTCTTTATGCTATCCTCAAGATAGTAGAGCAGATTCTCGCATTCCTTGCCTGTCTTTGCCTCGATACGACGTATTCCGGCAGCCACACTGCTCTCGGAAATAATCTTTATCATACCGATTCTGCCTGTAGACGAAGCATGAATACCGCCACAGAACTCTATGCTAGGACCGAACTGAACAACACGAACCTTATCTCCGTATTTCTCGCCGAACAATGCTATAGCTCCTAACTTCTTAGCTTCTTCCAAAGGAACGTTTCGATGATCCTCAAGAGGAATATCCTGACGTATCATTTCGTTTACCATTTGCTCTACCTGACGTATCTCTTCGTCAGTCACTTTCTGGAAGTGTGAGAAGTCGAAACGCAATGTATCAGGAGAGACAAAAGAACCTTTCTGCTCAACATGATTGCCCAATACCTGCTTCAAAGCATAGTCAAGCAAGTGAGTAGCCGTATGGTTGGCAGCGCTGGCATAGCGTTTGTCTGTGTCTACACAAGCCATGAAGTCAGCCTCAATGTCTTTCGGAAGTTCCTTGACAATATGTATTGACTGTCCGTTCTCACGCTTTGTATCAATGACATTAACGGTTTCGTTCTCGCTGACAAGCACTCCCTGGTCGCCTACCTGACCACCCATTTCTCCATAGAACGGAGTGTTGTCAAGTACAAGTTCGTAGAATGCCGCCTTCTTCTGTGTCACCTTGCGATAACGAAGAATATGGCACTCATATTCTGTATAGTCATATCCAACGAAGTTCTGCTCGCCCTGACGAAGCTCAACCCAGTCGCTGTTCTCTACAACGGCAGCATTACGGGCACGTGCCTTCTGCTTCTGCATCTCCTCGTCAAACTGTTTCTCGTCAACAGTCAGCCCGTTCTCACGGCAAATAAGCTCTGTCAAGTCAAGAGGGAAACCGTATGTGTCGAACAGACGGAAAGCTTTTGTTCCGTCAAGTTCTGTCTTTCCTTCCTTCTTGATTTCTTCCATTGCATCAGAAAGCATGTTTATGCCGTTAGAAAGAGTGCGAAGGAATGAATCTTCTTCCTCTTTTATGACACGCATAATCAGTTCACGCTGAGCCGGAAGCTCTGGATAAGAGTCGCCCATCTCCTGTATAAGAGTAGGAACAAGCTTGAACATGAATCCTTCCTTCTGTCCTAAGAACGTGTAAGCATAGCGTACTGCTCTACGAAGTATTCTTCTGATAACATAACCTGCCTTTGCGTTGCTCGGCAACTGGCCGTCTGCTATAGAGAAAGCTACGGCACGCAAGTGGTCTGCTACAACGCGCATTGCAACGTCAACCTTCTCTTCCTTGCCGTATTCCAAGCCTGAAAGACGTGAAATCTCCTTGATTATAGGCTGGAAAATATCTGTATCATAGTTTGAATGTTTGTCCTGCAATGCACGAACAAGGCGTTCAAAGCCCATACCTGTATCAATTACGTGCATAGGGAGCAGTTCAAGCGAGCTGTCAGCCTTGCGGTTATACTGCATGAACACGATGTTCCATATTTCGATAACCTGCGGGTCATCCTTGTTGACAAGCTCTCTTCCCGGAACTTTTGCCTTTTCTTCTGGAGTACGTGAGTCGAGATGTATCTCAGAACAAGGACCACAAGGACCTGTATCGCCCATTTCCCAGAAGTTGTCATGCTTGTTTCCGTTAATTATATGGTCTGCCGGCACATGCTTAGCCCAGTATCCAGCTGCCTCATCGTCACGCTTTAGACCTTCTTCCTCTGAACCTTCGAACACGGTAACATAGAGGTCTGCAGGGTTAAGGTGCAGCACGTCAACAAGATATTCCCATGCATAATCGATGGCGCCTTCCTTAAAGTAATCGCCGAAACTCCAGTTTCCCAGCATTTCAAACATAGTGTGGTGATACGTATCGTGTCCCACTTCTTCAAGGTCATTGTGCTTTCCGCTTACACGCAAGCATTTCTGCGAGTCTGCACGGCGTCTTGGTTCCGGTTCTCTTGTACCGAGGATAATGTCTTTCCACTGGTTCATACCGGCATTTGTGAACATCAAGGTTGGGTCATCCTTGATTACCATCGGTGCAGAAGCCTCGATAGTATGACCTTTTGACTCGAAAAAACTCTTGAATGATTCACGAATTTCGTTAGCTGTCATCATTTTCTTATTATTTTGTCTTTTTATTTCCTTGTTCAGAATATATGCATAACTCATGCCTTTTGCCACTCGCGCAATGCGAAACCATGACTCTCATCACGAAGCACGGCAACAGCCCTTGTATGCCACGTAAAGTTATGATTTATCATGCTTTACGTCTATTGGGGAGCAAAATTATAAAAAAACTCATAAAGTGCCAAATTATTCACGAAAACATTAGGTAAAAAGCGTTATTTAGTCACAGGAAATTCATGACAGTATGCCTAATAGCGAATTGCCGAATGTCACACGCTTTTACCAAGTTCATACGCCTGACGGCTATATTTGGTGTCATTTACAGAGCCTGCTGTCCACATTCCTGGAGCGATAACCATACCGCTGTCAGTCCATCCTAGATAGTTTATGAGTGTCCTGTAATGCGAAATCATAGGCTCAGCCTCCTTCGGATTGGTATCAGCGTATGCCATAAGGAAGGCAGAACGCTTTGACGCGCCTTTTATAGTGCCGTTCAGAGCATAGAAACGGTCTATGACCGCCTTCAGCTGCGACGAGAATCCGAAGTAATACATAGGCGTTACAAACACTACCATGTCTGCTTCTACCAGATGGGAACGCAACTCCGAGAAGTCGTCATGCAATATGCAATCGCCGTTCATGCCGCAAGCATTGCATGCTATACACCCTGATATCTTGTGCTTGGCGCAGTCGAAGCGATATACATCATGCCCGTTTTCCTCTGCACCCTTAATGAATTGTGAAGCCAAATGTGACGTATTGCCGTTTTGTCTTGGGCTTCCTGTCAATACTACAATTTTCATCTTGTTCTGATTAATCTTGTTTACTAAATCGCGTGCCGGTATTATTTGTGATAAAACTACACCTCCGGCAGCAAGACCCATTGCTTTTATAAAATCTCTTCTGTCCATAATCTCCAGCGCACTTGTTCTGATTTTTTGCAAAAATACAACATTTTCCATTGCTCGTCTGTATCCATATTACAGATAATTCAACCACTTTCAATGATTATTCAACACACATGGAAATGCGAGAAAACAAATTTGGAATTATGAACATTTGCATTAATTCTGTGGAAATATGTAAAATTAAAGTCATCAAAACCATTCAGTTAACGCGCTGAGAACAGCCTCGCTGAAAAATTTTCCGTCTTTTGTCTGAAATATCGCGAAAATTCACGTGCAATTATAACTGGCTTTACAACAAGCAGTTATACGCTTTCCGCAGATTGTGTGCAATGAAAACACATGAAAAAAATGCTGTTTTCGTCCAAAATATGGCACTTTTTGAGTGAAAAAACGGCACTTTTCCACTTGAAAAGCGGTCGTTTCCGATGTGCAAACGGCATGTTTAGCCATCGGAAACGGCATAGTTAGCCCATAAAAGTGGCTGTTTTCATAAAACAAAGCCCTGTTTTCATGTTTTTGTGATGTAGAAAGTACGTATTTTTTATAAGTGATTGAGAATGAGATAAGTTTTTATCTCATAA
>JAUNIZ010000243.1 GCA_030523165.1 Prevotellaceae bacterium | reverse complement strand
AGTTTTATACATCGTAAGTGCGTCAGTTCCATGTATGAGTAGCTATTAGAAGAAATACTAGATGATACGGAATTAGGATGTATAGATTTATTGAATAAAGAAAGAATGTAAGAGTATAATGGATTTATTGAACTTGTGTTAACAAATAATGACAACATTAAGCTTACATGACGTTTACTCCATATAAAAAGCAACTTAAATTCACAATAATAATACTATGCAATACGGCTTTATGTAAAATAAAGTTCATTATGTAAAATAAGTTGGTTGTATTTGTATGTTAATGTGTTATAAAAGGTTAATTTAATGTTAAATCAAAAAATATAGGATAGTATTAACAGTTTTTTATTAACTTTGCACCGTAAAAGACAGCAAAAACTCGTAAGGGCATGTTATTTGGTTCACTTTCCCTAGTGAGAAAAACTTGATATATATAGAACCTACCATATTTTAATTAAATTTTAAAGTGATGAAAAGAAAATTTACTAGCATTTTGCTTATGTCTGCACTTTTAGTTGTGGGCGTGAGTACGTTTGTCTCTTGTAAAGATACATCCGATGATCTTTACAATGACGTGAAAGGACAAACAAACGACCTTTACACTCTTATTGTAAGTCAGGCGAATAGCTTGTCTGATTTGTCAGATGAGTTGAATTCTCTTAAGGACGACATTAGCAGTAGCGATGGAGTAGTTGCTCAACTCATTGAAGAAAAGACTGCTTCTATTAAAGAAACTGCAGAAGAAGCTTTGGATAAAGCAAACCAGAATCAAACAAGCATTGATAATTTGTATGATGCAATGAGCGACTTGGATAAGGCAAAGGCTCAGTTTGGTGCAATTGCAGAGTTGGCAAATCTTATCCAGAGCAATTCTGATGCTATTGCAGACCTTCAGAATCAGCTTGATGAGATGAAGTATGCATGGAGCGATAGTCTTAAGACTGCATACGAGACTGCAGAAGCTGCTTTGGCTTTGGCACAAGCAGACAAGGCTCGTTTGGACAACTTCGGTGGTTCAGACATGAGCTTGGAAGAAATCATCGGTAATATGATGAATACAGATATCTCTTTGCAGGATAGCATTGATGTCGTAGCAGCAAAAGTTGAAGAGGCTTTGGCTAAGGCAGAAGAACTTGAAGGTAAGATGCAGACTCTTGCTGATGAGGCAAAAGAAGCTGCTATTGCTGCCGCTAAGGAATATACTGATGAGCAGATCGCAGCTACAGTTACAGATATAACTAATGCATATACAGCTGCAGATGATGTTATCAGAGAAGAACTTGCAGAAGTAAGAGCGGAACTTGAAGAACTTATTGCTGGTCTCCAGAATGCTCTCAACAAGCTTGTAACAGGTATTATCATTCAGGGTGTAAGTAGCCCAATCTTCGGTTATGGAAACCTTCCTCTTGATGTTAGTGTTAATGTTCTTGGTGCATACTATGGTCAGGCAGGTAACTATGATGTTGTATTCCCTGCACAAAATACAGCAAACTACGTATGGCAGGATGAGTATGTTGACATTACAGGCGCAACCGGTCTTGCAGCTCAGACTCTTGTAAGCGCTAACTCTACCATCATGAGCAATGAAACTTATGGAGATGCTGGTACATTGTATCTTACTGTTAATCCAAATACTGTTGATTTCAACAATCTTCGTGTAACTTTGGTTGATAGCCGTGATACAGAGGCTCCTGGCTATGAACAGCCATTGGAATTGAAGAAGTCAGACAAACAGCTTACTTTCGGTTATACACGTTCAAGCGAAAATAATGGTTTCTATGAGACTACAGCTAAGGTAACTGATCCTCAGGCTGCTAAACTTGATGTTGATGTTGATGAACTGAAATCTGCAGCAAAGAATATTCTTGATAAGGTTACAGATACTTCTAACCGTCTTAACATATCAAATATTGTATCTACTCTTTATAGCCAGTTCAATGGTGCACTTGTTGCTTATGGCGTTAAGGCTACATGGAAAGACAATACTGCTAATTCAACAGACAGTACACGTAGCGTTTATTCAGAGTATAAGGTTGCAGCTACAGCACTTCCTCCTCTTTCATATGCATTCTTGAAGGATGGTACAAAGTATTCTATTCCTACTATTCCAACATTGGAGTCTAAGGGACTTATATTTGATCATTTCAATTATGATCCTGTATCTGGTGTTTCTGATACAATTTCAGTTACAATATTGATACCAGACATTAATAATGTAGATGTAATTTTCGAAGATGACATTACTGGATATGTTGATGATGAAGGTACTGTACATATCAATAAGGATCAACTTAAGCCTACTGTAGTAGCAAATGATTCTACTGAATATACAGTTGAAATTCCAATGGATGAGTTCAATGATATTATTGATGATTTGAATGAACAGGTTTCAGGTATGTTGTCAGACATTAATGACATGATTGACAATTACAATAGTAAGGTTGCAACAATAGATAAGAATTATATCTCAAAGATTAATAGCTTTATCAACAAGTTCAACAATCTGCTTAAGAATCCAGGTTCAGTACTTCAGCCTACAATGTTGTATGGTACAACAAGCGGTTCTTATACACAGATGAGTAGTGTTAAGGCAGCTGCATCTCATTTCAATCTGAATGGTGCTTCTTCTGGTTCAATTATCTTGATACCAACATCATATACAGCTGAACTTCTTGCTCCAGCATATAAGAAGATTATTGCAGTAACAAGTGTTGAAGGTGCTTCTGATAATGCTGCAGCTCTTACTTATGCAAATGGAGGTACGAACATGAATCAGGTTATTGATGGAAGCATTCACAATGTTATGTTCCAGGCTAACCAGACAGGTACATACGAGATTACTTACTCTGCAGTTGACTATTCAGGTAAGATCGTTACAAAGAAGTATTACGTGAAAGTTATCAAATAACCAATTATTTAAAAACAGAATTAAATTATGAAACTTAAAAATATATTAATGGTTGGTTTGGCTGCGATGACTTTCGCAACAGCCAACGCACAGGATGATAAAGAAAAGACAGAATATGTCTTCAATCCTCATTGGTACGGACAGCTTCAGGTTGGAGGTCAGTATACAATTGGTGAACTTAGTTTTGGTGATTTGCTTTCTCCAAATGTTCAGATTGGTGTAGGTTATAATTTCAATAAGGTTGTTGGTGCTCGCTTGTCTGTTAATGCATGGCAGAGCAAGGCAGGAATAGAAAACTTGAGCGTTTATTCAAACGGTCAGGTTGCATCAACAAAGAGTTATGATTGGAAATGGTCATACGTTCAGCCTGCTATTGATGCTACATTCAATTTGACGAATCTTTTCTGTGAATATAACCCAAAGCGTTTAATCACAGTTGGTGTATTTGGTGGTATTGGTCTTAATATCGCTTTCGACAATGATGACGCTGTTGCTGTAAATAATGAATTGGTTGCAAACAATCAAAGTCTCGAGTATATTTGGGATGATACAAAGGTTCGTTTCACAGCTCGTGTAGGTGCTAACGTTGATTTCCGTCTCAGTGATGCAGTAAGTCTTGGTGTTGAAGTGCAGGCAAATACTTTGAACGATCACTATAACTCTAAGAAGGCAAGCAACCCTGACTGGTATATCAATGCGTTGGTTGGAATTAAATACAACTTTGGTAAAACTTATACAACACGTAAGGTTAAGCCAGTCGCTCCAGTTGAGCGTGTGATCGAACGTATTGTTGAGAAGCCAGTTCCACAACCACAGCGTCCTGAACCTGTTCGTGAACCAGCTAAGGCTGTAGAAGAAACAATGCGTCGTGAAGTATTCTTCACTATTAATAGTAATAAGATTTCTGACTCAGAGCAGAAGAAAATCGATGAAGTTGCTGATTTTATGTTGAAGAACATGTCTAAGAAAGTAACTGTAACTGGTTATGCTGATAAGGGTACAGGTAACAATACTGTTAATGATCGTATTTCTGCAAAGCGTGCAGACATTGTTGTAAATGCTTTGGTAAATAAAGGCATTGCAAGAGATCGTATAACAAAGGAATCTAAGGGTTCTCGCGTTCAGCCTTTCAATGAAAACGATAAGAATCGTGTAGCAATTTGTGTTGCAGAATAACGCTATCTATATGATAACGTTTATTATACGATAAATTAAAACTATCTGGTCTTCATACTTTTATTCTAACAGAGTGTGAAGACCAGTTTCTTTATTTAATCAATAGGTTATTTTATGAATAAAGTATTTTTAAGTTTGGCATTGTCTTTTATATCATTTGTATCTGCAAATGCTCAATTGGGAAACCCAGGATATTATAGAGTGCAGAATACATATACTGAGCGTTATATCATAATGACGGATAACAAGTCTGATGGTGTTAATTATAGTACGACAGAGCCAGATTTAGGAGCATTGGAAA
>JAUNIZ010000242.1 GCA_030523165.1 Prevotellaceae bacterium | reverse complement strand
ACCCTAACACAAAAAACACCCCTTTTGGGCATAAAAAACGGGAGGCAAAACTACCTCCCGCAAGAATGTCAATAGACGGCCGTTTTATTTGCCTTCTAAGCCCGTTTGAACTCCATCCCTTAAACGGCTTCGAGAACCGCCAGAAATGAGCGTAGATTGCTTTATTATAGCCTTTTTCGTGCATACAGTACCGTTCCCGGACAACCCAGCGTGAAGCAAATAATTCTTTGTTGCACCCACCTGTTCAGCCGTCAGAACCGTATAAACAGCCGAAATGCTGCTGAAATACCAGTCTTTTCTCTTTGTTCCGTCTATTGCGTGCGTCAAATGCACATGTATAACCTTTGCCATATTCTTATTGTTTTACTCTGCAAATATACTAAATAATATTTATATGGAATATATTTATATTATTATTTTTAGAAACAACAAAGAAAATAGCGGCGTCAAACACAATCGCCACACTATATCAGACCATGTAAAGTAGATGTAAGCCTACGTAAGCAGATCCGTTAATTATTTATGCCCAAATGTGCCCTCCATGTAAACCAAAATTAAACCCATGTAAACGTTTCGTTTTGTGCCGTCGTTTTGCTGTTTCTGTCCTAACTCTTTGTATATCAAACTATTTCGTGCCTTTCAAGCTTCATTTCAGTTTATACGTTTCGTTTTGTGCCCTATAAAAAGAGAACAAAATGAGAAAAAAATACTTAAATCGTTACTGTCGGCAGCGATGCTAATGGCAGGCACAAGTGCGTTTGCTTACGATTTCGTAGTAGACGGAATCTATTATGACATTACGTCAGAAACCGACTTGACCGTAGCTGTAACCTACGAATCAAAAAGCTACAGCACTTATTCTGGAGATGTGGTGATACCTTCTACAGTTACCAACGGAGACGTCACCTATTCTGTTACGTCAATCGGAGCGCGTGCTTTCTATTCGAGCACAGAAATGACTTCGGTTTCTCTTCCTGAATCAGTGACAACACTCGGCAATTACGCTTTCTACAACTGCTCTTCGTTGCAGACACTCACAATTCCAAGCGCTGTTACGGCTATTCCTAATTACCTTTGCCAGGGATGTACTGCGCTGAAATCATTCACCGTGGCAGACAATATCACATCTATCGGCAATTACTCTTTCCGCGACTGCACAGGACTGGAAACTATAACTATAGGCAACGCTGTAGAGAAATTAGGCTCTAATGCCCTTTTCGGATGTTCAAGCCTTACAACGGTCAGTCTGCCGGCTTCAGTATCGTCTATCGGTTCAAACGCCTTCGGAATGAACTACAGTCTGACAGAAATAAACGTGGCTGAAGCTAACGCTACATACACATCAATTGACGGTGTTGTTTATGACAAGGAGGTTACTAAGGTGGTATGCTGCCCTGGCGCAAAGACTGCTGTGACTATACCTGAGACGGTAACGGAAATACCTAACTATGCGTTCCGTGAGTGTGGAGAACTGACATCAATAACAATACCTGACCAGGTTACGTCAATAGGACAGTATGCGTTCCGCGAGTGTACAAAGCTTGCTACAGCTACGCTCGGCAGTTCTGTTGCCACACTCGGAAACAACGCTTTCTACGGATGCACGTCGCTTGGCACGATATATTGCCTCGGAGCAACACCGTCAACAGGTAAGGACAACGCTTTCCCTACAACAATTTATACCACAGCGACAGTGTATGTACCTGAAGGAACAGTCGATGCCTACAAGGCAGTTCTGCCATGGTCTGGCTTCACGAACATTGAAGCTAATACCGCTACGGCTATCGTCAACATGTCTGCCGACAACAGCGTGAAAGTGGTTTCTGCTGACAACGGCTTGACCATAACAGGCGTTTCTGCCGAAGACGTGGTGAATGTCTATGGCGTGAACGGTAGCCTTATGTATAGCGGCCATGACACATCAGTCAAGCTGCAGACATCAGGTGTCTACATCGTGAAAGTGGCTGGCAAGTCATACAAGGTAGTAGTGAAGTAAGAAACAGCAGTTTTTTATATGCTGTTTTGTCTGCATTTATTTTGTATTTCGTCTTATTTGCATTATCTTTGCACCGAATTTGCAGAGGTAGGCTCTTAGGCACAGAATAAATGCAGACTTCTTTATGCGCCGTTTTCCGGGCTTTACCTATGCACCAAGATTTAAGGTATTAGTATGCAAGACATTAGAAACATTGCGATTATTGCCCACGTCGATCATGGAAAGACGACATTGGTGGACAAGATGATGCTCGCCGGCAATCTGTTCCGCGACGGACAGGATTTGAGCGACCAGGTATTGGACAGTAACGATTTGGAGCGTGAGCGTGGCATTACCATTCTCTCTAAGAACGTTTCCATTGATTATAAGGGAGTGAAGATAAACATCATTGACACTCCGGGACACTCAGACTTCGGTGGCGAAGTGGAGCGTGTGCTTAACATGGCAGACGGTTGCCTGCTGTTGGTAGACGCATTTGAAGGACCTATGCCACAGACCCGTTTCGTGCTTCAGAAAGCATTGCAGATAGGCTTGAAGCCTATTGTGGTAGTGAATAAGGTAGACAAACCTAACTGTCGCCCTGAAGAGGTTTATGAGATGGTGTTCGACCTCATGTTCTCTCTTAACGCTACAGAAGACCAGCTCGACTTCCCTGTTGTCTACGGAAGCGCAAAGAACGGCTGGATGGGTGAAGACTACAAGACTCCTACAAACGACATTACATATCTGCTCGACAAGATTATCGAGGTAATTCCTGCACCAAAGGTGATTGAGGGTACTCCGCAGATGCTTATTACCAGTCTCGACTATTCAAGCTATACAGGCCGTATAGCCGTAGGCCGTGTGCATCGTGGAACGTTGACTGAAGGCATGAACGTTACAATCTCGCATCGTGACGGCTCACAGGAGAAGACAAAGATAAAGGAACTGCACACCTTTGAAGGCATGGGACACGTGCGCACTGGCAAGGTTCAGAGTGGCGACATCTGTGCTATCATAGGTCTTGAAAAGTTTGAAATAGGCGACACTATATGCGACTTCGAGAATCCGGAACCGCTGCCTCCTATCGCCATCGACGAGCCTACTATGAGCATGCTTTTCACAATCAACGATTCGCCGTTCTTCGGAAAGGAAGGCAAGTTTGTTACCAGCCGTCATATCAGTGACCGTCTGCAGAAGGAACTGGAGAAGAACCTCGCGTTGCGTGTGCGTCAGTTTGAAGATTCTACAGACAAGTGGATAGTAAGCGGTCGTGGCGTGCTTCACCTCTCTGTGCTTATCGAGACCATGCGCCGTGAAGGCTATGAGCTTCAGGTAGGCCAGCCACAGGTTATCTATAAGGAGATAGACGGAGTGAAGTGTGAGCCTATCGAGGAACTTACAATCAACGTGCCAGAGGAGTTCGCAAGCAAGATGATAGATATGGTTACCCGTCGCAAGGGTGAAATGACATCTATGGAGAGTCAGGCAGACCGTGTGAACATTGAGTTTGACATTCCGTCAAGAGGTATTATCGGCTTGCGTACAAACGTTCTTACAGCAAGTCAGGGCGAGGCTATCATGGCTCACCGCTTCAAGGAATACCAGCCATACAAGGGCGATATAGCACGACGCATAAACGGCTCGATGATAGCAATGGAAACAGGTACAGCGTTTGCCTATTCTATCGACAAGCTGCAAGACCGCGGTAAGTTCTTCATCGACCCGGGTGAGGAAGTATATACGGGCGAGGTAGTAGGCGAGCATGTTCACGACAATGACCTTGTGGTGAACGTTACCAAGGCAAAGCAGCTTACAAACACCCGTGCAAGCGGTTCTGACGACAAGGCGCGCATTATTCCGCGCACGGTATTGTCGTTGGAAGAGGCACTGGAGTATATCAAGGAAGACGAACTGATAGAGGTTACTCCAAAGAGCATGCGTATGCGCAAGACAATACTTGACCATAACGAAAGAAAACGAGCAAACAAGGCTTGATGTTTGCTTGACTTGTCATGAATGATAAATCCCGGGAGAAGAATCTCTCGGGATTTTTTGTTTAAATAATCTATAACGCTTGTTGCAGAGATAGAAAATGCGCGGCATTTAAGTTAATAATATTCTCTTTAATGCGTATTTTGCGTTAAATCATCATTACATTATGGCATAATATGTAAAAACATTAACGCATAAGTAAGCTTTTATCGAATAAAATGTTTATATTTTCAAGCGAAAAGATTTTGACCTTTATGGGCTTCCTATAGGATTTGAGAAATGTTCAACAAAATAGGGAGATGTGATTGTGTATTTGAGGTTTGTGTAGATAGTATATCCTTTAGGAAACAGCTTGTGCGATTGCCCGTATTGTGACAAACGGGGTCTATTATGCCTCAAATCCGCAACCTATAGGGTTTAGTGGGATTTTGCTTGCAAAGCGACAAA
>JAUNIZ010000241.1 GCA_030523165.1 Prevotellaceae bacterium | reverse complement strand
TGTTTTAGCTTGATTATACATATATTTAACTTAACAAAGTTGTCTTATGAACACTGGTGATAGTAAATATGTTGCGAAGACTAATATAGGACATCATATAAGAATGCAGCTTAAGAAAAGCGGTCATTCTGTGGTTTGGCTTGCTGAACAGTTGCAGTTCAGCAGAACGAACGTCTACAAAATTTTCGAGAAACATTCTATCAGTACAGAGGAACTGATGAGAATATCCATAATACTAGGCTTTGATTTCTTTAAAATCTACACAAACGAGCTTGACGATTTAAACGGATAAGCATATCGAATAAGCATTAATTTCGTATCCAACACAGTTGAATGTCCCTGCATGATAATGTCGGGGCATTTTTTTGTTTGGCTTTTTTCAGCTGAGAATAATGTTTGTTGCTGTGTGTTTTCCTTATTTGTATATGTTAGTTCTCCTGATTGTATATGTTCGATTACCTTATTATATATGTCGGTTATAATTCAAAAGGTGTCATGCTTGCTGTCTTTTCTTCATAGATTTCCTTTGTTACGCATCTGCCTTTGGGTGTTCTTACGGTAGGGAAAGACGAGAAATAATCGTCGGAAGAAACAAACCAAGAGTGGCTTTTTACGTCAGGTGCAAGTCTTAGTATGCGGTTTATCTCTCTAGCATACTTAGGGCTGACAACAGAAAGCAGATATTTTTGGCTATGCGTAGTTATGGCAAGTATCAGTCTTTGGCGTTTCCTTTTGCGTGTTGTTGAGGCTTTTTGCGCTTCAGACATTTTTGTTGAAACGGTGATATTCCAGCCGTCGGCATTGATTTCTTTCATTCTTTGCCTGAATATCTTGCCGTGTGGCGAAGTGTCTTTCATGTGTTGCGAGACAATCTGAAGATGAATCATCTCATGAAGAAGCACGTTTTTGAACTCCTTTTCCTCCATGTCATAGTAGTTGCTGATGCGTATAGTGTAGCTTTCAGAAGTCTTTAGCAACCATTTGCGCTGGCTTTTCCATTCCATAGAACCTAGTCTTGTGCGTGACCGTCCTATGGCAATTGTTGGCAAAGGAAGCTTGTCGGCAAAGTATTTTGCGTTATACTCTGCGAACCATTCGCTCAGTTGTGCTACATTTACTTGCATCTATGGAGATTGACAGTGTTGATTTATTGAATCTGAATATTGGTTTATGCTATCGTGTACCTATTATTAATAAAAGGTTTGGATTATGTTTCCAAACCTTTTACTTTATTGTTATGCGTTTCCTTTTTCGCTTTGGGATATGGCTTCCATTATCTTTTCTTCCAGTTCTTCGCAGACTTCCGGATTGTCTTTTAGAGTTTTCTTTGTCGCGTCTCTTCCTTGACCAAGCTTGTTGTTGTCGTAAGAGAACCAAGAACCGCTCTTCTGGATTATGCCGTATTCTACTCCAAGGTCAACTATTTCGCCTACTTTTGATATGCCTTCGCCGAAAGTAATCTCAAATTCTGCCTTGCGGAAAGGAGGAGCTACCTTGTTCTTTACTACCTTCACGCGCACCTGGTTGCCGATAACATTGTCTCCGTCTTTTATGCTTGTAACACGACGGATGTCTATTCTCACGCTTGCGTAGAACTTCAACGCGTTACCGCCAGTGGTAGTTTCAGGGTTTCCGAACATTACTCCTATCTTCTCGCGAAGCTGGTTGATGAAGATACATGTGGTATTTGTCTTGCTGATTGTTGATGTAAGCTTGCGTAAAGCCTGGCTCATCAAGCGGGCTTGCAGACCTACGGCACTGTCTCCCATGTCGCCTTCAATCTCTTTCTTAGGAGTAAGAGCTGCTACAGAGTCGACAACGAGTATGTCTATAGCCGATGAACGTATAAGCTGGTCGGCTATTTCCAGTGCCTGCTCACCGTTGTCAGGCTGGGAAATCAGAAGGTTATCTATGTCTACGCCAAGCTTTGCAGCATAGAAACGGTCGAAAGCGTGCTCTGCGTCAATGAATGCCGCTATGCCTCCTGCCTTCTGAGCCTCTGCTATCGCATGGATAGCGAGTGTGGTTTTACCGCTGCTCTCAGGTCCATATATCTCAATGATTCGCCCGCGAGGGTATCCGCCTACACCAAGTGCAAGGTTTAGACCTATGCTTCCCGTAGGAACAACATCAACATTCTCGATGTTTTCTTCGCCAAGTTTCATTATAGAACCTTTGCCGAAGTCTTTTTCTATCTTTGCCATTGCAGCCTGAAGTGCCTTCAGTTTGCCTTCCTGAGTGCTGTTCTCTGCTGCGTTGTCTTTATCTTTTGCCATGTAAAATATGTTTTTTAGTTAACTTGTAAATTAGATTATAGTTCAAGGTCTCCGTCGAATACCTCATGCCAAGGCAATCCCTGCTTGTTGAGTTGCTCCATGAACGGATCTGGATCGAAATCTTCTACGTTCCATACACCAGGCTTGCGCCATAGGCCTTTGAAGAACATCATTGCTCCAATCATAGCAGGAACACCTGTCGTATAGCTTACTCCTTGCATGCCGGTTTCCTTGTAGGCTTCCTGATGAGAGCAGTTGTTATATACGTAGTATGTGCGTTCCTTGCCGTCTTTGATACCACGAATGCGGCATCCGATGCTTGTTTCGCCATCGTAATTCTCGCCTAATTCCTGTGGATTAGGCAGAACTGCCTTCAGGAACTGTAGCGGAACAATCTTTACTTTAACCTTTTTAGATGCGTCATCTGCCAGCGGAGCTTCGTATTCTATTTCGTCTATGCGTGACATGCCAAGGTTTTGGATGCAGTCAAGATAGGTTAGGTATTGCTGTCCGAATGTCATCCAGAAGCGAGCCTGCTTGATTGTAGGGTAATTCTTTACCAGACTCTCAAGCTCTTCATGGTGAAGAAGATAGCTTTCGCGTGGACCTATGTTAGGGTATGTCAGCGGTTTGTGTATTTCAAGCGGCTCTGTTTCAATCCATTCGCCGTCTTTGTAATATAGTCCCTTTTGGGTTATCTCACGGATATTTATCTCTGGGTTGAAGTTAGTGGCGAAAGCCTTGTGGTGATTGCCTGCGTTACAATCGACGATATCGAGGTAATGAATCTCGTCGAAGTGATGTTTTGCAGCGTATGCCGTATATATTCCGCTTACTCCAGGGTCGAATCCGCAACCGAGAATAGCGGTAAGACCAGCCTTTTCAAACTTGTCTTTATATGCCCACTGCCAGCTATATTCAAAGTGAGCCTCGTCTTTAGGCTCGTAATTTGCCGTGTCGAGATAGTTTACCCCACATGCAAGACATGCTTCCATTATGGTCAGGTCCTGATAGGGCAGGGCAAGGTTGATTACCAACTCAGGCTTATAGTCATTGAATAATGCCTTCAGCTGCTCTACATCGTCAGCATCGACCTGTGCAGTCTTTATTGCTGGATTGCCTATAGCCTTGACTATCTCGTCACATTTCTCCTTGCGGCGACTTGCAATCATAAAGTCTGTAAACACGTCTGCATTCTGTGCAATCTTGAAAGCAGCAACGGTAGCGACGCCTCCGGCGCCAATCATTAAAACTTTTCCCATCTTCTGTTTTTAGTTATTATATATTTTGTTTTTATTATTTTCCTTGAAAAGGAGTTCTTGCCCTTATTTTATCTCGTCGGCTCTTATGCCTAACGCGCTCATAAGCGAGTAGCCCAGAATCTCCTGACGGAAGTTTCCTCCTTGCATAGGCTGCATGGAGAACACCGTTATGCGTTTGTCGTCATCAACGCGGTGTAGCGTTTGTCGCACCTGGTCGTATATCTTCTCCGTGTCAGGAATAACCATTACACGCTTTACTTCTTTCTGTTCGCAAACCAGAGAAAGCGCATCTATGAACAAATCATCCTTGCTTACGATGTCTTCCACAGGCAATGCGCTTATCACAAACTCGCCGAGATTGTCCTTGAACGCTTTCCCGTCAAGTTCATTAGCATAATCTGACGGGGCAAAGTTATCGAGTTTACCGTTCTTCTTGTCATGAATCAGCACCACCTGTATATTGTTTTCACCTTCGCGAATACCGCCGTCAAGTGCAATACAGTCAATCCACCGAGCCATGTCAGCCTGGTTTATGCGTCTGCCAATCATGCGTTCAAAGTTCACAATCAGGTCAAAGGCAACCTTGTCTATATAGTCTGCATCAGCAAGAATAACATTCTCGCTCCATTTTCCCTCTTTAAGGATATCATTATTCATATTTGCAAAGATAGTGCAAGTTGAGCGAAAAACAAAATAAAGCAGATGAAAATCTGGTTTAAATTTGTTTTTCCGAGACGCAGCCTATCTTATCCAAAGTAGTGCAAGTTGAGCGAAAAACAAAATAAAGCAGATGAAAATCTGGTTTAAATTTGTTTTTCCGAGACGCAGCCTATCTTATCCAAAGTAGTGCAAGTTGAGCGAAAAACAAAATAAAGCAGATGAAAATCTGGTTTAAATTT
>JAUNIZ010000240.1 GCA_030523165.1 Prevotellaceae bacterium | reverse complement strand
CTTTCAATCCGTAACTCAACTGAGTCTTAATTTTTTTTAGTGGACACTAGTGATTAATAATTTATTGAAAGGAAATAACTGATGAAAAAGATTTTGTTTACAGCATTGAGCCTGATTGCATTCGGCACAATGAACGCACAAGAGAACGGCAAGTTTGAAGTATATGACTTCAACAGTTTCAAACTTCATGTCTATTACACCAACGATGCTATGGGTGACGCAAGCTATATCGTCGAGAGTGACAAGGGCTTGGTTACTCTGGAACAGCCTTTGTTCAAAGACAACGTTGCTGAATATGATGCCTATCTTAACAAGCTTGGCAAGAAGGTGACTAATCGCATTTCTGACTATCATCTCGGTGGAACGGGCAGCGAAAGCATAACTATGGCAGAAGGCATGCCTGCGTTTGTGAAAGGGCCTGTTTATGGCGGCATGATGCAAGGCTTTGCGAAGATGTTCGGTGATGCTATCGTTTCTCTGCCAACAGGAAAGACTAACGAGGTGAAGTTCGGAGATACAAAGACATTTGCCGGTGTGTCTTTCGCTTTTAATCATGGCGCTACAACCGACTTTCCTGGCGCAAGCATACTGATAGGAAATAAGGTTTATTTCACCCACTGGGTACCAGCAAAAGCCCATGCTAACGCTCTTCAGATTTCGTCTAAGGCGAATGTTGACGCTGAACTGGCAGAAGCAGAGAAGTCATTGGCATCTGGAGCAGAGCTGTTTATAGGCGGTCATGGTGGTGCAGCGAAGGTTGACGCGGTGAAATTCAAGATTGAATATCTTAAGACAGTAAAGAAACTGCTCGGAACAAGCAAGACATCTGCCGACTTTGTTAGCGCTATAAAGAAGGCATATCCTAATCTTCCCGGTGAAGAAGGGTTAGAAAAACTCGCAGAGGGATTGTATAAATAATACACAAACCATTAAGTGTTGAATGATATGAAGAGGATATTGTTGTTTTCGATGATGGTCTTTATAGCTTTGTCTACTGTATCGGCAAAACAGAAAAGACTGATGTTTGACCTTGCGCACGGCCAGTTTCAAGACGTGTTCGTAGATCCTTCCTATTACGACTATGTTATTCCTGGCTACAAGGAAATACTTGCACGCAACGGTGTCGAATATGTTGAGAACAAGGCCGAGATAACGGACAAGTCGCTCAAGGGCATTGACGTGCTGCTTATCCTCTCTCCATTAGCCCGTTCTACGCAAAAGCCATTTACCGAAATAGAGAAGAACGCTATAGCGAAGTTCATTCGCAAAGGTGGCAGCGTGATAATGATGGTAGACGAGGAATCGCACAGGGTGATTCTTGATGAATATGGAGCCAATGACATAACAAAACAGTTTGGCATAGAGATAGGCGATGATATTACTGATGTGCCTGGTAACTGTGGTGCCATAAGCTTTGAGAACGAAATATTCCAAGGTCGCCGTGAAGTTCCTTATAGCGGTTCACGTCATCTGAAAGGAGGCATACCTGCAAGCGTGTGCATGGAAGGAGGTTATCTGCATGCTTCTTATGTCAAACTGAAAAACGGGGGTAAGCTATATGTCATAGCCGAGACTATGGTAGGGCTGCTGATGGGTTATCCAGACGGTGAGCGTAATGTACACAAGATGATGGAAACGCGTTGGTGGGGAAAAGACAGCCGCCTGTATATGGAAGAACTTATCAAGTGGTGTCTGAAGAAATAACGCTTTCTGTCAAAGCGAATGAGCAATGCTCGGCTATTCCGTTGCATTGCTCATTTTTCGTATATCTGCATGTCATTGCCAAGCGCAATTCTTCATTATTATTTGCAATGGCTATCAATCTTTATTCAGCAATTCTATCATCCATTTTCCTGCTTCCTTTCCCATAGTGTTGTCGATAGCTGTAGTTTCGTAGCCACGCTTTACCACTTCCTTGTTCTCATAATTCGCTATGTCGAGCACATGATTCTCGTATGCAGAAGTATATTCCGGGTGACCTTGAAAGCATAGAATGTTGTCGCCTATGATGAACGCTTCGTTCTCGCAGAAGTCGCTTGTGGCAATCAGTCTTGCATCTTTCGGCAAGCGAACAACTTGGTCGTTGTGATTATAGAACAGGCGAAGCTCTCCTTCGGGGAAATATTTCAATGCTTCAGGCAATACAACCGTCGATTTCCTTATGCCTACTCCCCAGCCCTTTGGCGATTTCTCCACAAGGCCTCCTAAAGCCTGTGCCACTGCTTGATGGCCGAAACATACACCTACAAGCTTCACTTTCTCATGATAAGCCCTGCGTATGAAATCCTTAAGACCGTTAATCCATTCCTTGTCTTCATAGACGCTTGCCATACTTCCTGTGATAACGTAAAGTTCATCATGGCTAAGCGTGTCGGGCAATTCGCGCTTTTCGACGTCGTAGACACGATATTCCACATCCTCACCAGCTACTGAATCGAACAGTGAGTAGAACATCTTGGGGAACGAATCGAGCCAGTCGGGCAGCAATTCTTCAAACCAGTCGCATAAAAGTAAGTTTATCTTCATATCTGTATGTTTGTGTTTGTATTTTGATTCAACCTTAAATAAGAGGCTCTGTCTTTCAATATAGCTACCATATTGTGCTTCGCCCAATCAACAAGAGTATTTATACACGGCAATAAAGACAACGCACGCTCAGTAAGGCTATATTCCACATGAGGTGGAACCTCTGGATAAATTATTCTTTCCACAAGTCCATCTTCCTCTAATGTCCTGAGAGTATTAGTAAGCATCCTTTGTGAAATGTCAGGTATTTCTCTCTGTAAGGCGTTAAAACGCATTCGGCATGAGTTATTATAAAGAGTAAATAACACGAGCAGCGACCATTTGGCGCTGATACGTGCAAGAATATTCCTTATAGGACAATCAGGAAAAACTTCTTCCTTTATATTATCTCTGTACATTGCTTCAGACAATTAATTTACGTCTGCAAAAATAACAAACATTTTCCATACTGCCAAATATCATAAAGGCTTATAATAAAGAAAGTTAACGACGGTTTTAGGAAAGTGTTGATACTCAGCAATAGTTACGTAAAGGTAAGTATCTGAAAGCCATGTTCCTTATTGCATGATAATGAAAATATACATATCTTTGCATTGCAATCGGGGTAAAACCGATATGAGAATGATACTAACCATTTAATAAAAAGAATTATGAAAGATTTTGTTTTAATTGGGGCAAGCGGATTCGTAGGTTCTGCTATCCTGAATGAAGCCCTTAGCCGTGGGCATCGTGTAACAGCTATTGTGCGCAACCCAGAAAAGATTACTGTAAAAAGCGACTTGCTGACCGTGGTAAAAGGAGATGCAACAGAGCCTGATGTGCTAAAGGAAACAGCTAAAGGTAAAGACGCTATTGTCAGCGCTTACAATCCAGGTTGGGGCAATCCTAACATGTATAATGAGACATTGGAAAACTATCCTAAGATAGTTGAAGGGGCGAAGCGTTCTGGAGTTAATCGTCTCTTGATAGTCGGTGGAGCAGGAACTTTGTTTGTCAAGCCTGGTGTGCGACTTGTTGATACTGACGTATTGCCAGAGGCGTGGTTGCCTGGAGTAAAGTCATTGGGTGAATTCTATCTTAACATACTGTCTAAAGAGAAAGACATTGATTGGGTTTTCTTTTCTCCAGCAGGCAATTTAGGTAATATGGGACCTGGCATACGCACTGGAAAATATCGTCTTGGCAAAGATGACATGTTGTTTGACGAGAATGGAAATAGTTTCATTTCTGTTGAAGACTACGCTGTAGCGATGATTGACGAGCTTGAAAAAGAAACACATCATCAGGAAAGATTTACGGCAGCTTATTAAGACTACTGATTCTTAGTCTTGCTATATATATTTTTTATATGAAAAGAAACCTTGTGTAATTATCGCATAAGGTTTCTTTTGCTTATAGAGATAACTTTTCTGGAACTTAATGTCAGGAATAAATGCAACTTGACTTTATGCTAATCTATTGTCGTGCATAATATTATGCCTTGCCGAGGCACGGGATAAACATTTTCCAGAACGAAATACGCCTTTTGTGGTTTGGCCTGTCGCATGCCATAGGCAGTCGTTTGCCGATTGCTGAAAAGCAGAAACTGGGATTTCTTGCAAAAGCGAAATCCAGGGCTTCTTCAACAGTCGGGTATTTCAGGTTGTTTGTAGGATTCCCGGAAAGGTTATTTGCATATTTTTCTTTCTCCGTATTGCCTTTTTCTTCATGACAATCTTTTGCATAGTCTTCACAAACGGCTATAAATGAGCTGACCTTTCTCAGGCTAAAGCCTCCCTTGTGTAAATTGTTATACAAGGAATAGCCTTGATATTTGTCTGTTTTGGAATTTAGCTTTAATCTCAGAAATTGCTTTATTATCGGGTAATTATAGTATGAATGGTTTGGCAATGGCGCAGCAATGAAGTCATAGCCTTTTTGGCACCATTCGTATAGATGGTCTTTG